>JBKHCI010000003.1:0-56796 GCA_046541915.1 Desulfonatronovibrio sp.
ACCGTCTTTAAATTCATGCCACCTCCTGCATAATGCTGAGAAATTTTAATGAAATCAGATCTGCTTACAAGAAAACAACTTTAATGCCACCTAAAATTGCTCAGCAGATAATATTTTTTGAGAATAAAGGCAATGAATTTATAAAATTTAATAATAACTATAAGAAGTTAAAATATTTTCACCCTGTATTTTTAATCAGACATCTGGTAAGTTCCATTGTTTATCCAAAAGGCTGCAAAACATTAAAACTTTCTCCCGCAAGCTCAGGTAATGGGCGCAATCTGACCCAGCCTTGCTCATTCCCACCGCGTGTCGCGCTTTCTAAGCTCGATATATTCTATTCTTCCCCTGTCGCTTATAAAGGACAGCAAGACCCAGCTGATAAAAGATATAATCAGGGCCCCTCCCAGAGCGGACCAGAAACTCCTGATTTCCAGGCCGGTAATAACCCCTGAAACCATCAGCAGCAAAACCGCGTTGATGACAAAAGTAAAAAGCCCCAGGGTCAGGATGTTTATGGGCAGAGTAATCAGCAGAAGCAACGGCCGCAGCAGGGCGTTAAGGATTCCCAGGAAGGCCGCTGCCAGAATGGCGGACAGAAAACCGCTTACATAAATTCCTTCAATCAGATAGGCGCAGATCACAATAGCCACGGTCAAGACGAGCCAGCGAATAAAGAGTCCCTGCATAACACACCTCACAATTTAAAGATTTATTTGGACAATCCCTGCAAAAAATTATTATTTGCTCTTGATTTATTTTTCCTTATGCTTTCAGATTGCATCCGGAACATCTTTACAGTTGGAATTAAAGAAAGTATTTTTGAATAAAGCCGTGTATATACTCTCTTCAGATAACCAGCAGGTGTCAAGTGGATGATTGATTGTATCCAGAGTCTCTGTTACTTGAAAATTAAATAAATGACCATTATGATTAATGCTTTAGAGTAAACATTTTGCCGGAGCACTTACAATGAGATATGATGTTGGCATTGATATTGGTTCTGTCAGTATAAATTGCGCTGTGCTTGACAAGCAGGGGGACGTAGTCCTTGAAACTCCCTACAAACGGCATTTTGGCCTGATTGCCCAGGAAACCGCGGCAACCCTGAAAGAAATTTTCAATACATTCAGTCAGGACCAGATTAATTCTATTTCCTTTACCGGCAGCCGGGCTCAAGCCATAAGTTCACATCTGGACGCTCCCTTTGAGGTGGAAACCATTGCCCAGGTCCTTGGTGCCACCCGGGCCGTGCCTGGCCTGCGAACCATTATCGCCATAGGAGGCCAGGACGCCGCCTTGTTTCAGCTGGACTATAACGATAAGGGAGAGTGGTACCTGGAAGCCTTTAACCTCAATTCCCCCTGCGCTTCAGGTACGGGATCATTCATTGATCAGCAGGCCGAACGTCTCGCCTTTGCCATGTACGGTGGAGACTTTGAAATGGATCAGAATAAACTGCAGAAGGTTCTGGGCGATTTTATCAGTCTGGGACTTGAGAGTGTGTATCCTGCACCTGTTGCCTGCCGCTGTACAGTGTTCACCAAGTCGGACATGATCCATCTGCAGAATAAAGGCGAATCCTTAAGCAATATCATTGCTGGGCTGCACCATGGAACAGCGGCCAATTACCTGAGCACCATTGTTTCCAACCGCGAACTGCACTCCCCCATTGCCTTTATCGGAGGCATGGCTTCCAATGAGCTCCAGGTCCAGGCCTTCAGGAAGCACTTTCCAGAACTTGAAGTCCCTGCCCATCATACATCCCTTGGCGCTGTGGGCACGGCGCTGCAGACCAGAAACCAGAATATCACCAACTCCATTGATCTGAACAAGTTGAGCCAGATGGGTTTGGATTCCAAAAGTACTTTCCCCCGGGCAAAGCCTCTTGAGCTTAAACTGTCTGTTTTTGACCCGGACAACAGTATACCGGTGTTTGAGAATAAGACTGACCATAAAATAAAATCCTTTCTGGGCATTGATGTGGGCTCCACATCCACCAAGTACAGCCTTATTGATGAACAGGGCAGGATCATCCATAAAAAATACGTTGCCACCCAGGGTAAACCCATAGAGGTTGCTCAGGATCTAATCAGAACACTGGAAAAGGAACTGGGAGGACAGATCGACCTTCAGGCCGTAGCCACAACAGGCTCAGGACGCAACGTGGTAGGCGATTTTCTTGATGCCGATCTGATTATAGACGAGATAACCGCCCATGCCAGAGGGGCTGTGGCTGTGGACAGGGACATTGACACCATTTTTGAAATCGGCGGCCAGGATTCAAAATATATATCCATCAAGGATTCACACCCTGTGGATTTTGTCATGAACAAAATCTGCGCCGCTGGAACGGGCAGTTTCCTCCACGAACTGGCCAACAAGATGAAAATAAATATTGTGGGTGAGTTTCAGGATATTGCTCTTTCCGCTGAAAACCCCATCAACCTGGCAGAACGGTGCACAGTCTTCATGGAATCCGACCTGGCCAGCTACGCCCAGAAAGGCGCCCGGCGCGAGGATCTTATTGCCGGACTGTGTTTTGCCATTGTGCGCAATTATCTGCACCGGGTGGTGGAAAACCGGTTTATAGGCAACAAAATCATGTTTCTGGGAGGGCCATCCCTGAACAAAGGGATTGTGGCCGCCTTTGAAAGGGTTCTGGGCAAGCGGATCATTACCCCCAGACACCGGGAAGTCATGGGCGCCTTTGGAGCGGCCCTGAATGTCAAAGAACTTTTTGAATCCTCGGAAATGCAGGTAAAACAGAGGTCTTTATCCAGCCTGGCCAGTATAAAGGTGAGTTTCAAAGAATCCATCTGCCGGGCTGACAAAAACTGCCACAATGAATGCAAACTCAAAATCTACCGCTTTGGAGACAGAAAAAGTATCTGGGGCGGAGATTGCGGCAGATATGAAACTTCCGCGGGACAAAAATCCCCAGCCAGCAACTTTTTCCAGGAAAGAAAAACCATATTTGAGTCCTTTCTGCCCCAGGACTTTATAATATCCAGCGACGAAAAAACGCCTTTTCCCGACAGTCCGGTCATAGGCGTTCCCATGGCCCTTCATTCCCTGGAGTGGGGGATTCTCTGGGCCAACACCTTTGCGGAACTGGGTTTTAATGTCAGATTCAGTCCGCCCACAAATCATCTTATAGCTTCTTCAGGCGTGGAATCCATGACAGCTGAAACCTGCTTTCCAGTCAAGGTCTTTCATGGACATGTCAAAAAACTCATGTCCCAGGATGTTGACTATCTGTTCCTGCCCAATGTCATAAACATTCCCACCCCGGGCGATGACCATGAAAAAGGACTTTTCTGTCCCATGGTGGAAAGCTCCCAATATATGGTCCGGGCTGCTCTGAAAATTGACGACAGCAGAACAATATGCCCCACTCTTTTTCTTCGTGAAGGTCCGCGTAACGCGGCTCAAAGTTTTTTCAACTCCCTGCCGCCAGAGATAAGACCGGACAAAAAAAAGGTTTTACAGGCCTTTGAAAACGCCTGGGATAAGCAAATCCGGTTCAGGGAAACACTCATAAACCGCGGACATGAGATCCTTGCCGGACTCAATTCCGACCGTCCTTTATGGATCATTACCGGCAGGCCTTATAATCTCTATGATGAAAGGCTTAATCTGAGACTGGGACAACAACTGGCCAAGCTGGGCATAACCGCCCTGCCCATGGACTTTGTGGAGTACAGGGACCAGGATCTTTCTGATTTTCCCAGGATGTACTGGGGGCTTGGCAGCAGGATACTCAGGGTGGCCAAACGCGTGGCTGACAATCCCAACTGGTTTGCCACGCACATGACCAATTTTTCCTGCGGTCCTGACTCTTTTCTGGAGCATTTTTTTGAACATATACTCGCGGACAAGCCTCCCCTGGTCCTGGAACTTGACGAACACAGCGCCGTGGCCGGCATGCTTACCAGAATCGAAGCATATGCCAATGTAGTCCGCAATATTCAAAGGGAAACCAGACGCCATGAATAAGACTTCACCTCACACTGCTTTTCAGGAGAGACTCACCACCAAGGTTGGACAGTTTGATCTTTCAGGCAAGACACTTCTTGTCCCGGACATGGCCCCGTCCGGATCAAGACTTCTGGCAGCCAGCTTCCGGGCATTCGGAGTACCGGCCAGAGTCATGGAGACTTATACAGGGCTTTATATGGGCAAGGAATTTACTTCCGGCAAGGAATGCTTCCCCTGTCAGGTGACCCTGGGAGATCTCCTTTATTTCCTGCGAAACGAAAAAAAACGCCTGGGCAACAGCTTCAACCCCGGAGATTATGTTTATTTCATGCCCGAGGCGGACGGACCTTGCCGTTTTGGCATGTATAATAAACTGCACAGTCTGGTCCTGGATAAATTTCCGGAATTCAGGGACGTGGATATTACATATCTGTCAACCGCGGACGGTTACCAGTCATCCATGATTCTACCCCCGGAAAAATCCAGGCTGTTTCGCAGGCTGGCCTATGTTGCCACCATTATCGCTGATGTCCTGGACAGGACAACCTGGAGGGTCAGGCCTTACGAAAAGAATCAGGGACAGACTGATGAATTTATGCAGGCCGCCCTGCAGGAAATGCAGGAAGCTATTGAGGCTTCAGGAGAGTCCAGGGATTTTAAGTCGCTATATTCTTTGCTTTCCCGGATTGTTTCCAGGGCAAAAAAGCTTATAGACCCGGACAAACCCCGGCTTCCGCGCATAGGAATTATCGGCGAAATATATCTGCGCACGCATCCCGACTCCAATCAGAACATAATCAGGGAAATTGAAACCCATGGCGGGGAAGTGGTTGACGCCTCCCTGGGAGAATGGATCAACTACGTCACCTATTCCAACCTCAGGGAAACCCGCAGAACCTGGTCCCAGGCCTGGAAAAACATGGATGTCAAAGGGCTTGTAAACTCCTCGCGCAAATGGCTGGACAGCAAAATCGAAATAAAATATCAGCTCTGGCGGCAGAATCAGGTCTATGATCAGGCCTTAACCCACTTGGATATCCAGGGAGATCACCCCATCGGACACCTGGAAAAAAGACTTGATAATGACCGGCTGTTCAGCTTTGACATTGGCACGGAAGCAGCTATCAGCATAGGCGGAGCACTGGAATATGTGCACGAGAATTTTCACGGCGTAGTTAATGTATTCCCTTTTACCTGTATGCCCAGCACAATCTGTTCAGCCATTTTAAAACCCCTGCTTCTGGAAAAAAAAGTGCCTTATCTTGACGCCCCTTATGACGGTTCCATACAGCCCAACCGGGACATCGCCATCAGAACCTTCATGTATCAGGCCAGGCAGAGACAAATAAAAAAGCCCGCCTGAAGAAGCGGGCTTTCATAACATTCAAAGCTGTTTTCAACAAAAACAGTTTATCCGTTCTATAATACAGGCAGATACTTTTTGATTTCGTACTCAGTAATCTGGATGCGGTAATTGTCCCATTCAATCTTTTTGTTGTCGATGAACTTGCCAAAGATATGATCGCCAAGGGCTTCCTTGACAACTTCGCTTTTGGAAAGCTCTCCAACAGCTTCCACCAGGCTGCCGGGCAGGCTGGCGATACCGTACTTCTCTCTTTCTTCTACATTCATTTCAAAAATATCCTCTTCAACCGGAGCAGGCAGTTCATAACCTTCTTCTATCCCTTTAAGTCCTGCGGCCAGCATGGAGGCAAAAGCCAGGTACAGATTGCAGGCAGGATCCGGGGAACGAAGTTCCACCCTGGTGGCTGCTTCCTTGCCTGGCTTGTACATGGGCACCCGCACAAGGGATGACCGGTTTCTCCTGGCCCAGGCCACATAAACCGGGGCTTCGTATCCAGGGACCAGACGTTTGTATGAATTTATCCACTGGTTGCAAATAGCGGTAAGCTCTTTGGCGTGAGTCAAAAGCCCAGCGATATACTGTTTGCCCTCAGTACTCAGGTTGAATTCCCCTTTAGAATCGAAAAATACGTTTTTTCCATTTTTGAACAGAGACTGATGCACGTGCATACCGCTTCCGTTTTCCCCGAATAATGGCTTGGGCATGAAAGTGGCATAACACCCGTGCTTGCGGGCAACCTCTTTTACAACTGTCCTGTAAGTAATGGCGTTATCCGCCATCTTCAGAGCTTCCTGATAGCGCAGATCAATTTCATGCTGGCTGGGAGCCACTTCATGATGGCTGTACTCCACGTCAATTCCCATCTTTTCCAGGGAGAATATAATATCCCTGCGGATGTCATTGGCCAGGTCCAGAGGGGCCGCGTCAAAATAACCGCCCACATCAAGGGTTTTGGTATCGGTTGAATCCTCGAAAAGGAAGAATTCAAGCTCCGGACCGACATAGAAAGTATAACCCTTTTCCGCGGCTTTAGCCAAAGCCTTTTTCAAGACATATCTGCTGTCTCCCTCATAAGGAGTCCCGTCCGGGTTGGTGATGTCACAGAACATGCGAGCCACTGGCTTGTCAGTCGGCCTGAAGGAAAGAATCTGAAAAGTTTCCGGATCGGGATAAGCAACCATATCGCTTTCATGAATCCTGGAAAAACCCTGAATTGAAGAACCATCAAAGCCCATGCCCTCTTCAAAGGCGGCCTCCAGTTCACCGGGAGTTACCTGAAAACTTTTCAGAGTGCCCAGTACATCCACAAACCAGAACTGTATAAAGCTGACTTTATATTCCTTAACCGCCTTAAGCACATCATCCGCGTTCTTACAATTAAATACTGGAAAATCCGACATATCATGCCTCCATAGATGTTAAAAATTATTTTCACTTCTGCGTTCACTTTTTGAGCCAAAAAGACATTTTTTTTTACTTTCAAATACTTAAAGCACTGTGTTCGCGCTGTCTCCTTTTTCTGTGAGCCCCTACTTTACAATATTGTACAACAAAACAGAGCCACCCTGATTCAGGTTTACATATTTGCAAAACATACAACTAATGACATATAAAAATTGTGGCCAGCTGTTGCGTTTCAGGCCTGCCATCTGATTCACACCACCAGTCTCACAGCGGAATGTATCTGTTTGATCGTTTTTTTGCGATCACCGGCAAGCTTTTGCCCTTCATGATCACGCACATAAAATACATGCAGAGACTGGTCTTTATGGGAAGATATCACAGCATGGGAGATATCCATGCCCAGTTCCGCCAGGCACAGGCTGATCTGCCATGTCAGACAAGGATGTCTTGGAGAATTAACCTCGATAATAGTGTGAAAATCCGAAGAATAATTATCCAGGTTTATCCTGAACCTGGCCCCTGCTGCCGGCGTTTTCCTTAAAGCCTTACAAAATTGTTGCATATTTCTTTGACCACCCAGCCAGCTGTTGAAGTCCTTACGGACTTCAGTCCAGGTTTTATCGGCATACAAGTGATCAACAGGCGGACTGACCTTGAACAGGTCGACAGCCAGACCATTTTCCCAGGTAAACAGACCTGCGCAGTATATCTCTATCTGGTTTACTGCCAGAGCGGCTGCCATTGCCGCCAGCAGTCCGGGCTGATCCCTGCTTACCAGTGTCAGGTTCAGGTACCCGCGGTCAAGGATTTTGTTTTCTTCAGGCAAAAGTATAAAGTCATGAAATTCCTGACTGGCGGAATCAGATTTTTCTTTATTTTCAAAGCTTTGCGCCAGCCTGATATGCTTGATTATTTCAGAGACAGGAATTTTAAGAAGATAACGCATGGGCATGGCCTGGACAGATTCTTCCCAGGAGTCATTGTAATCCGGATGCGACCTGATTCTGTCGCGTACCATAGCCATTCGGTGACCTGCATGATATCCGGCCAGAATGGTATGCTGCATAAGATGCCTGGTTTTGAAATACAGCTTGCGAATCAGGTTCTCCTGCCAGGAGCTCCAGACCTTTGGACCGGTGGCTATGGAATCCGCAAAACTAAGACAAGTGAGCAGATTCAAATTATGAACTTCTGTCAATTGTCCGGCAAAACCTGCCACCACACTTTCTTCTTCAATATCGCGCTTAAGGGCCGTGTGAACCATGAGTAAATGGTTGCGGACCAGAAAAAGCACCTCCTCTGCAACTGCGGAGCGGATTTCAAACCTTTCAAGGATAACCCCGGCCATCTGCGCGCCTGCTTCTGCGTGGTCTGGTTCTCCCTTGCCAATGTCGTGAAGCAGTGCTGCCATTCTCAGTGACAGGCTGTCTGCGTAAGAGCCGAGATATTCGGACAGGAAACCTCCACCATCTTCCAGGGAAGCAATGGCATCCAGACAATGAAGGACATGCTCACCCAAAGGATAGGTATGTACTCCGTCGAACTGTACAAAAAACCACAGCCCTGAAAGCTCAGGGATCATTACCCTTAAAAAACCTGACTGGTGCATACTTCTCAGACACTGGGAAGGATAACGGCTTGATAGAATTTCAGGAAAAAACTTTTTCATAGCCTGCTTAAGGACCTGCCTGCTGCGAGGGTCCTCAAGCAAAGTATTTATCCTGTCCGTCGTGTCCCGGGATATTGTCACTCCTGACCTGGCCTGTGCCCGTAAAATATCCAGCGCAAGCCCGGGGTTGCCCGCAGGGTCCGCCTGCGGACTGAAACACAGCCTGCCGTTTCTTTCCAGAATACCGCGGCCTGGATCACGCGTCCCAGTTGGAGACATTATTGCTGCGCCTTCCTGCATGCCGGCGGATCTTTCCACAGCCTGCTGGGCCAACGCGGAAATTCGGTTCTGGCATTTAAACAGATCCTCAAGAAAAATCTCCACTCCGGATTTTCCTGAAGAACCCCTGTAGCCCATCTTTCTTGACAGTTCCGGCTGAAGATCAGAGTAAAGACGGTCATTTTTTTTCTTTCCCAGGGAATGGAGCTCATTTCGCAGATCAAAAATAAAATCAATTTCTTTAAGCAGAGAACCCCTGGATTTGTCACACAGCAAAGCGCCTTGTTTTGAGTCAGATATATCAAAAATTTTTTCCAGCCAGAGAACAAGGTGATAATCTCTCAAGCCACCGGGATCATTTTTTATATCCGGCTCCATATAATTTTCAGCTGTTTTTTTCCCGGCCCTTTCCAGTTCCTGGCGCATCAGAAATCCGGCCAGTTCAGAACTTTTCTGCTTCAGCAGCGCCCTGACCTTTTCAGAAAAAACCCTGTAATGTTCCTTCCGCCCGCAGATAAACCGAAGATCGAGAAGGGATGCCAGGACCCTGAAGTCCCTGCTTGCCAGATCCAGGCATTCCAGAGAAGTCCTCACCCCGTGGCCAACGTCAAGACCAGCGTCCCACAAAGGGTGAAACAGACTGGATGCCAGTTTCTGCATTTCATTTTCTGAGGTTTTATCCGAGATGACCAGGACGTCAATATCTGATTTCAAAGACATCTCCTGCCTTCCGTATCCCCCCACAGCCACTAGAAACGTATCCGGACTGCCGCTAAAATCTATCTCAGCCAGACGGTGAATAAAATACTCATCAGTAACCCTGGAAAGCCGGTTAAGCGCTTGCCTCCCATGTCTGCCGGACAATGATGCGGCCCGGCTTTTTGGGTCCAGAAAAATATGCCATGGTGTGTGTTTCATAGGCTGTATCCACTTACCATGTCATATAATCAGCCGGGAAAGATGTATACAAAAACATGCACTTACTCATCTTATGTTATTTGCCTGGCACTGAATTTATGGCCCGCCCCGGGCACGCAGGAACGCGCAGGGGATCTGCCGGCCGGCAGATCCCCTGCGCGTTCATTTATCTGTGTTGCTGTATATCAGACTGCCTGCAGTCAGCGCCTTTAAATCGCCTTGTCCCCGGTCTCTCCGGTTCTGATACGGATCGCGTCTTCCACGGGATAGACAAATATCTTGCCGTCTCCGACTTTGCCGGTCCTGGCGGCATTGACTGCTGCCTCCACAGTTTTGTCCAGCATTTCATCGTCTACAACAATTTCCATTTTAACCTTGGACAGAAAATCCACCTGATATTCCGCTCCGCGGTAGATTTCCTTATGTCCATGCTGCCTGCCGAATCCCTTGACTTCGGTCAGGGTCATGCCTTTTACCCCAAGTACGGTTAAGGCTTCTTTAATTTCATCAATCTTAAAAGGTCTGGTGATGATCTCCAACTTTTTCATATTGTGCCTCCTTAAATTATATACAGTTCCGGACAAGTATTTATTAAACAGAATGCTTATCTGGAACCACCGGACTTGACAAATTCAGGATAAGCTTCCAGTCCGCACTCCGCCATATCCATGCCCTGATATTCCATTTCCTGATCCACCCTGATGCCCATCACAGCCTTTATAACCGCCCATACAAGCAGACTTGTTCCGAACATCCAGATAAATATCACCGCGATTCCAGCCAGCTGTCCCAACAGGGTGGCATCGGAATTGGAGAAAAGAACCGCGAGAAGCCCCCAGACTCCAACTACGCCGTGAACCGATATCGCTCCCACAGGATCATCCAGCTTCAGCTTGTCCAGAGCAACAATGGAAAAAACCACAATAATTCCGCCAATGCCGCCTATCATGCAGGCCAGGGGCATGGACGGCGCACTCGGCTCAGCGGTTATGGCCACCAGACCGGCCAGAGCTCCGTTAAGCCCCATGGTCAGATCAGCCTTGCCGAATTTGATCTGAGAAGTAATCAGTGCCAGCACCATGCCCGAAGCCGCAGCAAGATTGGTATTGGCAAAGACCATGGCTACTGCGTTGGCTGATTCCACGTCTGAAACCTTTAATTCGGAACCGCCGTTAAATCCGAACCAGCCCATCCAGAGAATAAAAGTGCCCAGGGTCGCCAGCGGCATGTTGGCACCGGGTATGGCGTTGATTTTACCATCCGGCCCATACTTGCCCTTTCTAGCGCCCAGAAGGATCACCCCGGCCAGGGCTGCGGCAGCTCCAGCCATATGAACAATTCCTGATCCCGCGTAATCAGCGAACCCAAGTTCACTCAGGAAACCGCCCCCCCATGTCCAGTATCCATGCACAGGATAGAGCACTCCGGTCATGATTACTGCGAACAATAGAAAGGCCCACAGCTTCATGCGTTCTGCCACTGCCCCTGAAACCACTGACATGGCGGTGGCCACGAAAACAACCTGGAAGAAAAAGTCTGATATGCTTGAATAATACGGAGCTCCATCACCTCCGGCCACTACATCGGCCACAGAGTTATCCCCGCCGACAAACAGGCTTATCCCGGGCAGAAAGGAGCCTCCACTGCCGTACATTATATTATAGCCGACAATCATGTACATAATGCAGGCTACTGAATACAAAGCGATGTTTTTGGTGAGAATTTCCACCGTGTTTTTTGACCTGACCAGGCCGGATTCCAGCATGGTGAATCCGGCAGCCATCCACATGACCAGCAAACCGGAAATCAAAAAATAAAAAGTGTCTAAGGCATAACTGAGTTCAAGCAGCTGTTCCATCTCATTCCTCCTTAATATTCATTTTTGTAAAAATTAATAACCATTGTTTCTCAGGGAATCAGACTCATCCAGTCTCACGCTCTTGAAAAAGATCCCCACCAGTTCGCGCTGCACAATAACAAACGCGGTACACATCCATAACATACATACTCAATGCTCCCTCCTCCATCTATTTTTTTTCAAAACCCGCACTAAACATAGCAATGATAATGCCATACATATAACATCCTGAATTTATTGACTACCAGCAGAAGACTGGCTTTTCTGCAAGCAGTTTTGTACAATGTTGTCATTTTTAATCACGGATATAAAGAAACTTAACATTTATTCACTGCAACTTAACATTAACTAAAAAACTGGAGCCGGTTCGGTTTTCCTGTGATGCATTGCTTGACCGGCGTCTGCTCTGTCAGGCAAAATCAGCACTTACTTCATTTAATCACAAATAAACATGTTCTGCCTTACTTAAACCGCGACAGAAAATTCAAAGGTACAGTAAAACCGGCCTGGCTCCTGGATTATAATAAAATACAGGGAATAAACGCAGCTGGACAGGAATAGCTGAGAGACCAACTGGCGCGGTCTTTGCTTGAGAACCCGCCTAAACTTTCACACAGGCATACGCGCACTGACAGGGTTTTGTCCCGCATGGCAGCAGAGGCAACACCCGGCTCACACACTACCAATGCATAAGGATATAACAAAAATGAACAATTTGCTGAGCTCAGACCTGGACAATATTATTGCAGAAAATGGAATAGTTACCCACTTTCAGCCGATAATTTCGGTAAAAAGGAAAAGCATTGTGGGGTTTGAAGCCTTAAGCCGAGGGGTTCATCCTGAGAATAACAGCCTTATCCCTCCCCTTGCCCTTTTTCAGGCCGCTGAGAAATTTAACAAAACAGTAGAAATTGATCGCTTATGTCGGGAAATGGCCCTGCACAGATTTTCTCTTCTGCGTAAAACAGATTCAGATCTGCTGCTGTTTATTAATTTTGACACATCCATGGTGGACAAGGGCATAGTGGGTTCAGGAAACTTCATGCAGTCCGCGCAAAGACATGGACTCCCCCCTGCCAATATTGTCATTGAGCTGGTTGAATCCAGGGTAACAGACCTTTCAGAGCTTATCCGGTTTGTGGACATGTACCGCCGCCAGGGATTCCTGATTGCCCTGGATGATTTTGGGGCGGGACATTCCAACCTGGAACGTATATCCAGCATAAAACCCGACATAATTAAAATCGACCGATCTCTGGTGAGTAATGTGCAGAATGAATTTTACAAACAGGAGATACTCAAATCCATAATTAAACTGACCGGCCAGTTGGGAACTATGGTACTGAGCGAAGGGGTGGAACGGCATCAGGAAGTAGTAAAAACCATGGACCTGGGCACTGATCTGCTTCAAGGCTATTTCTTTTCCAGACCATGTGAAATTAAAGATCTTTGCTTCAACGCTGTTGAACAGAAAATTAAAAGTACTGCCTCACACTATTTTCAAAGCAAACTACTGAAGATCCGGACGGAAAACAGGCTTATCAGCAGTTATCAGAATTTAAGCGCCGCGATCATGAATGAGCTGGAAAAGGACAGGGGAAGAATACAGGAGCAAGGCGTCAGAGATATGATTGCGGGCTATTCCCTGGTTGAGTGTGCTTATATGCTTGACCCGTCAGGCAGACAGATCACCTCTACAATAATGAACAACGGATACTTATCCGGACTGAAAAGCAGCTTTCTGTTCAAACCGGCTGAAAAAGGCGATGACCACTCTCTCAAGGACTATTTCGTCTATATCCAGGCCGGTCTGGACAGATTCATAACTGAGCCCTACATTTCCCTGGCAACGGGAAATCTGTGCCGGACCATCTCCATGACCTGCCCTGATCATCAAGGACAGAAATGCATCTTCTGTCTGGACCTGAAAGAGGACGGACTGCGCAACTCCCTGGATTTAAACAGAAGCCTGGTGCTGAACTGAGGGCTCTGCAGCTTCAGTCCCTGCTTCCGGGATTCTTCCCTGCGGATCATCGTTTATCTGGACATCCGCCGCGATTACTCCGGCCACCCGGCCATCATCGTCCTGAAAGGTGCTGGCAACAGTAATGCATTCCCGGCCCGATGCGCGGGATACATATACATCGGAAATATAGGGAAGATCACCTTTTATTGCCTGTTCAAACCAGGGGCGGTTGCTCCAGTCCTTGCCCAGTACTTCATGATCAGCATCTGACTCGGCTCCGGGCCTGACAATATTGCTGACAACCTGAATCCCTCTGGCATCAGTCAGATATAAAAGCTCCAGAAAATCATACTTTTTAATAGCCTTTTTCAGGGCTTTTTCCTGTTCCCGGCGTTTCCTTGAAAGAATCATATCTGATTCACCAAGCTCTCTGATCATTTTCTGAATCTGTCCCTGGCCTATAATTTCAAAAGTGCGGTTCAGGATGACCAGCTTGTGAACCTGTCCGGAAAGATTTTCGATCCTGGAAACCGACTCGGACATATCCTGCTGGGTGGCCGCGGAAATTGAACTTACCTCAGCCAGAGTCCTGGTGATTTCCTCACTGGCCCTGGACTGCTGATCAACGGCCACGGCAATGGACTGGCTCCGTCCGGAAGAGTCCGTGGACAGCGAAACTATTTCTTTAAGGGATTCTCCTGACTGTCTGGATAAGTCCATGCTTCTGGCTATAAGTTCGTTGGTCTGCCTGGCCTCGCTGGTTGATTCACTGACCAGGGACTGAATCGTGCCGATCTCCTGACCAACGTCTCTGGTGGCTTTCATGGTCTTTTCCGCCAGCTTGCGAACTTCATCGGCCACCACTGCAAATCCGCGCCCTGCTTCGCCCGCCCTGGCCGCTTCAATGGCAGCATTAAGAGCCAGAAGATTTGTCTGATCAGCTATATCAGAGATAATATCGATGATCTTGCCGACAGCCTCGGCCTGATCTCCCAGTTTGGCAATTGAGCCGGACAGCTCCCCGCTTTTGTCCGAAGCCGCCGAAACCGCTTCCATGGTTTCCAGAACGATTTTTGAGCCAGCCTCGGCCCTGGACCTTGCTTTGGATGAGTAACCGGAAGCATCCCGGGCATTCTTCGAAGATTCACGAATAGAGGCGTTCATCTGCTCCATGGCCGAAGCAGCCTCGGAAATGAACCGCTGCTGGTTGCCGGCTCCTTGATCCGCGTCCAGCACAGCCTTTTTCAATTGGTCAGATTCGGCCACAATTCCGGCAATTGAGCCTTTAAGGGTATCCACTGCCGATAATATGGTCTCACAACGGGCTTTTTCTGCATCATTTAAAATCTTTTGCCTGGCATGTTCTTTGTGTTCAATCTTACTCTGGAGATCACTGGTCCTGGCATCTGCGGCACTGACCAGACTGTCCAGGCGCTGAAATTTATCTACAATTTCCTTAATATGCCCTGCCAGACCATCCATATTTTCAAACGATCCTTCAGCGCAAAACCGGGAATGGTCCCTGCTGACAACACCCAGAACTTTCCTGGCGGTTTGAATTTCCCTGGCCTGCCGGCGGAAAAAACTGAATACCAGCCCGGTGACAAGCAGACCGCCGGCGCCAATTGCCCACTGGTAACCCTTCAGACCGGCAACAAGCCTTTGAGCATCCGGGATAAAGGTAAATGCAAGTAACAAGATAAAGATTCCAATGTTGCATACAGTCAGGATGTATAATTTTTTCATTTTCAGCCCTTGTGTTTGCTCTTTGTGAGTCATTGCTACATTTTTTCAATTCAAAAACTGCCGGCCTGGTTCCTGTCCATAGTCATGGACTACAAAGCAAAGAATATACCTGTTGAGAGCAAAGAACTATAACTCTTGCATCATGCTGATTTAATTTGAAATAATTACAACAGGCAAAAACAGAACACAGGACAAAGTTGCTCGGCTATTAAGGATTTGCAAAAATGTAACTTATAATCTTTGGAGATTAACAATAAGGGAGAATCATGGCCTTATTTGGGAGAGGCCTAACTTCCGGGACTGGTTTGCCGGGCATGATCAAAAGAATTTAGTATAAATAGCGGTAAAACTAAGGCAGGACCCTGCTGTCTGGCCCTGGCGCAGGAATCTTTCAAGGCAGTTTTCATGTCAGGATTTTTCAACGCTCGCCACACTACCCAGCATGCACTGATTTTCACTCTTAGAAGTCTCCACCTGGATTGTGGAATGCCCGATTCTGAAATGGTCGTGCAGATGCTGCTGAAGTTCACTTAAAAAAGCATTGTCCACCGCATCATCATCCACTACAATATGGGCGGTCAAGGCGACTTCAGTGGTACTAAGAGGCCACACATGCAGGTCATGCAGGCAATTCACCCGGTCGTGGCTTAACAGATACTCCTGGACTCCAGAGATATCTATGTCTGCCGGCACCGCGTCCAGGGCATAGTTCATGGAATCCTTAAGCAGCCTCCATGTGGCGATGAATACCACAACCACGATGACCAGGCTGATCAAGGGGTCAACCCACAGCCATCCTGTGGTCAGAATAAGTATACCGCCAACCACCACTCCCGCGGATATTCCGGCGTCAGCCGCCATGTGAAGAAATGCTCCCCGGATGTTCAGGTCGTGCTTTTGCCCCTTGAAAAAAAGAGAGGCTGCCAAGGCATTGATGATTACCCCGATAACAGCCACAACAATAACTATTCCGCCTGCCACAGGCCTGGGATCAAAAAAACGCCCCACAGCTTCCCAGACAATAATGCCCAGGGCGACCAGCAGGAGTATGGCGCTGGCCAGGGAGGCCATGACTGTTGCCTTGCGCAGGCCATAGGTCCTTTTCTTGGTTGCAGCCGTAGCTGCAAGCAGACTAGCGCCCCAGGCCAGCAGCAGACTGATAGCATCGCTTAAAGTATGGCCTGCGTCCGCTATCAGGGCAAGAGAATCGGCAAGCAGCCCGAACCCCACCCCGACAATAACAAGAAGGACATTGAGACCAACACCCAGAGCAAAGGCGCGGTTATAGTTCATAGTCTCATGACCGTGGTCGTGGTTCATAATCTCCCCTGATTACTGGAACTGGATCAGACTTTCAAGCTTTTTCCGGAAAAGCGGCAAACTTTGTGCTTCAAAACATCAGCCAGATTTGATAGTATTGTTTTTTGCCATTGAGTATCCTATACTTTGGACTGCAAAAAATTTCGTATCTATTCACCATGCTGTGAGGACAGCCTGCATTCTGGTTGGTTTTCGCCTTTGCTGCTTGTTTGACCAGCCCTGAGCCCGTTATTCAAAATCAGGACTGTAAAAACGGACTCAGGGTTGCCTGAACAAATTAATGGTTTTGACTTACGGGCTCATGCTGGGAGTTTGCAGCAACAGAAAACTAACCAGAATGCAGGCTGTTCCCAAAAGTAAAGAATTGTGGCGAACAGTTACAAAATTTCAGTGTATTCCTTTAATTTCCACCGGCCTGCTGTCGGCAAAACAGGGCCGCGGCCGGTTCATTTCCAAATTCAAACCAGAAGGAGATATTATGTGCAATGATTGCGGATGCGGTTCAGAAAAAGAATCAAAACATCAAAAGTTTGTCCATGACCATGAACACAGTCACGGAGACAAAACCCATGTCCATCCCCATGAACACGGACATGAACACGACCCTGAAACCGGGAAGATAATCCCTCATGACCACACCCACGACCGGAAAAATTAATCCCGTCGGCCACAAAAAAGGGCGCTTTTAAAAGCGCCCTTTTACTTTGGAGGCAATCACCTTTCTGCTAACCGGGACCCTGCTTATTTCTTGTCCCCTTAAGCATATTTGGATGATGAGCTTCAAAATCCATCTCCTGAATATGGCAGACTGAGCAGTTATTGTTGGCCCCTATGGCATAAGGCTCACCCTGATACTGCAGAGGCTGGATATTATCCCTGTCTTTTCCGAACTGGTTCACTGCCGGATATTCGGCATGGGTGGCTCCGTGACAGGACTGGCACATAAGACCCATGTAATCCATACGCAGCCTGTAAAGCTCGTCCACGTGTTCATTCCAGACATTAAAGGCCCGGACCTCATGGCTTTCAGGTGGGCCAAAATCCTCATGGCATGTCAGACAATCCGGCTGTTGATGCCAGGGGATCCTGGGATTAATGTCCTCAATGGAAGCAACGAGCCTGGGCTTTATGTTTTCCATGAGCCTTTCAGCCCGTTTGGTTTTGCCTTGTTCATACTCACCCTTGAGCAGGGTCAGGGCGTGATCTTCCAGAGTGCCGTGGCAGTAAGTGCAGTCAAGTCTGATATCAGTAGCATGCACCCCGCGCTTGCAGTCGGTAAGCCCATCCGGATCGCTGGGATGACAGGCGTTGCAGGCCTGGGCTCCCTCCCGGTCGGTTAAATAGTTTACATGAAAACCATGCAAAGCCGCGGGAAGATTCAGAATTTCAGGATCCCCCTGGGCGTTGAGCAAGGGATCAGGATGACAGCTCTGGCACAGAACAGGATTGCCTGCCTCTGCCCCGGCCATGAGATCGGTGTCATTGCGTTTATCGTGCAGCCTCAGGACATCGGAAGCGGTAACCGCGGATATCCCCATCTTGCCCTGGACCCGCCATTCTCCTCCGTGGCAGGTCTTGCAGCCCATTTCCGCTGAAACAGGGGCCACTACTTTGGTCTGAGCCAGCAGCTCTCCTGAATCCCGGTCCCTGGCCTCCACATAAAAGAAAGGATACGGATTGATAGTGCCGTCATCAGCGTAGGGAACAACTGGAATTCCGGCAGCCACGTAGGTCATCAGGTCCTCATTAAGCTTGAACTCACCTGAAAGCCCAAGACCGTTCTTGCTGATATTTTCGGGCAGGTCCTCACCCACCAGGGACTGGGCATTGTCCCAGAAATCCACATGGCCGGCCGGATTCTCAAAACCGTCCTCCACCCGGTAAGTAAGCACAACATCATCCAGAACGATTTCAGGCAGAAAGTCCCTGCGGACCAGCTGAGCGTACAGAGCATTGCCCGGAGGCAGAAGAGACCAGTAGTCATCACAGTCTGATATGCATTTGAGTCCCAGGGTGTTCCAGGCCATAAGAACGTATTCATCTTCATCCGGGTCAAAGGGAGGAATATCAAAGTCAAAAACCGGGGTTTGAACCGGTTCGTCCTCACTTATTTCCTTGTCGTGAATATCTTCAACAATATAATGAGCCAGGGCCAGACGTTCCTGTCTGGTCCCCATAAACCTGGGCATATAATCATACAGCTTGCCCATGCCGTTGAGGATGGAATCCATGCCGAACAGGCCGAATTTGGCGGTAAGAGGCCGGATATTGTTCAAAGGCCCGTCCAGACTGTGACAGCTGGAGCACTGCAGGTTATATATCTCCTGCCCGGCCTCATTCATGTTTTCCTCTGTCAGTTCACGGTTTTCAACCCATCTGGACGTTTGAAGCAAGCCTTTTTCATTGATTTCCTCCTCCATTTCCACAGGAATTGAATTGGAATACATATATTCATAAATAACATAAGGTCTGCGGCCGGCTTCGCGCATCCATTCAAAACTGCCCATGTACAAAAGGCCGATGAACAGGAGGACAAAAGCAACGGACCGCTTGATGGAGCCGGGCATGCGTATGGAATAGATAAGTCCGGCCAGAACGATAATTACTGACAGCCAGATAAAAGCCTGGAAAAAAGGAATTATTTCCGGTGAACGGCCCAGGATCATGGCCTTGGCTCCCTCTGGAACCGCGGAAAGATACCAGATCCCGGAAATAATAAGAAACACAAAAGGCAGAAGAAGCCACCTGGCGCAGTAGCGGATCATCTTTTCGCGGAAATCCTGATCCTTTATCCACGAAGAGGTTACAAATCCATACAGCCCGGCCAGCATCAGGGCGATAAAAGTCCTGAAAAAAAGAGCGGGCCAGAAGGTGGGGTTAAAGAATCCATGCCAGACATTGTTTGTCTCCAGCCAGGCTCCCGGGGAGAGCATAAAGGCAATGATGCCGTTGATCATAAACAGAGAAAGCCAGGCAAAGACAAAATACATCCAGCCCACAAGCAGGTGCTTGTCTCTTTGCATTTTTCCGAAGGTGTAGAAATACACAAAAATGGCTACAATTTCAGCCATGAAAAAGACCCATTCTATGGCCCAGAAATACACAAAGGTATGAATCAGCCTGGAGGTGGCCGCCGGGCTGACCAGGGATATCGCGAACCAGATGCCCACACCGGTTACAGCTCCAAAAACCAGGGTCACAAGAAGAAAAAATTTGGAATGTTTTCTGGTGTACTCAAGAATCTGTCTTGAATTTTCACGGTAACCCTTTTTCTCGGTCAAAACCAGGAAAAGGCCGCCGCCAATGGCAAAATGTGCCACAAATACATGCAGGACCGCGATAAGGGCGATCCACAGACCTCCGCCAAAGGTGTAAAGCTCCCATACCGGATAATTCATTTAAGCCTCCTTCCCGGCTTCAAAGGCCAGCTTGAGCATATAAAAAACCGCTCCCAGGCCCACGATCAGAACCCCGATAAAAATGAACAGAGGAGCATACTCGGGCACAACAGTGCGTTCAGCCGGATGGTAATACTGGGCCAGATAGGCGTTTCTGACCAGATCACGCATAATAACCATGAAGGTTATGGTCAAAATCAGACAGGCGGCAGTGGGCCAGACCATCTTTTTAAAACCAAAGCTCAGAGCCAGGATCACACCCAGGATTGCCAGCAGAAATATTGCGGTATGCAGTGTTGAGCCGCCCATAAGCAGAAGCATGATCTCCTGGGGCAGACTGATGAGAAACCATAAACCCACACCCACCTGGACCAGGGTGGCGTAGACAAACCAGGTCATGCCCTGTTCTATATGTGACCCGGACCTGGGATCCTGCTTGAATTTCCAGGTAATGGCCATAAAAAGCCCCCCCACTGCTATGGAAGCAACCACAAAATGCAGATATCTGGGGATAAGGGTGGGGTCTCCCAGGTTAAGCATGGTCCCGGAACGGTTATTAAAATAGCCGGTCCATTCTTCAGGATGCAGCATAAGAGTCATGTTGTTGGTGAAAAAAAAGGCGACCACCAGGGCCAGAACAACCATAAGTCCAAGAAAATAAACTTTAAGTCCGGGCCATTGGTCATACTTGAAATCATAAATATAAGCGCTGTAGTACATGATTATCACGATACCTATGACGCTCAGCCAGTATACTCCCATCATTATGGAACTGACATATATGAACTGTCCGTAAAGTACCTGCAGAAAAAGCAGGGGCGCCACCCCGAAATTAATGGTAAAGGCAATTTTATAAGGAAGTTTGAGGGAAAATTCCTTGCACACCGGACAGGCCTTATTTGCTTTCCTTATATGATTTACCAGGGAAATAATGCCCCCTCCCAGCATAGTATTCATTAGCAGGAGGTGGAGAATAAAGGTTAGAATCAGGAAAAAATAAAACCATCCCCAGTGAGTGGGAAGGGAATCAGCAACAGGGATAAGTCCGGCAGGATCCATAAACATACCTCCCTCTTGAATAAAAGATTGCCAAAAGATATTATCTTTCACGCCTTGCCATAACCAGCAATAAACATTAAAAAGATCTGTAATGTACCCTGTCTGAAACATTTCTTCAACTGCTTTATTTTCAGACTGCGTTTAAGATATATATCCAGACCAGAATCTGCAACCCGGAAAACAATTATGGACAACGATAAAAGAAGAAGGACCAGGGTAAATGTAAAAATGCCGGTCATTATATGTCAGGGCAAAACCCGCGTTGCTTCCATGACCAGAGATATAAGCCTTAAAGGACTTCTGGCTGATCCGCGCCCCGAGCTCATAGAGGGCAGACCATGCACTTTAAGCATCTTCCTGCATTCAGGAATCACAATAAACCTGGACGCCTTTGTAGCCATGAATTCGGCCAGGGGGGCAGCCTTTGATTTTGTTAAAATGGACGAGGACAGCTTTTACCATCTCCATAACCTGGTTAAGCTGCACTCAAAACTACCTGACCAGGTTGACAACGAACTTACTAAACCAGCATTTGACAGGGAACTGCTGGACAGATTCATGAAAGAAAAAGACAACAATTAAACTTTAATCCTGAATCCGTGAAATTGGTACTTTTGAATTTATTGCTTATGCGGGTTTCCGGGTTCGACAAAAGGGCCGCAAACTGTCTGAGCGACTTAGGCGGACTTAATCAAAATCCTTTAACCATCTGAGTTGATTTAGAAAATAAACAAATTTTTCCAGCAAAACCTCATCACGTGCAAGGCCGGGATTTTGATTTAGACCGCCTTGAAGCGAGTTTTTGCGGCCCGTTTGTCAAATCCCGAAACCTGCTTTCACGGATTCAGGTTAATTGCCTATTAAACATTTTTTATCCCGGAGTCCGTCAATGATCAGAAAAATATTCATATACGCCTTTTTTATCTCAACATTTTCAGCCATCACAGGATTTTCAAACATGACCATGGCCCAAGAGTACTTTACTCTCCCCAACGGACTTCAGGTTGTAATAGATCAGGATCAGCGCTTTCCCCTGGTTTCCATGCGTCTTTATGTGCGGGCCGGTTCAGCCTATGAACAGCCCGGTCAGGAAGGAATCAGTCATTTCCTGGAGCATATGGTCTTCAAAGGCACCAAAAAACGAAAGCCCGGCCAAATCGCCCGGGAAATCGAAGAAGTGGGTGGAAACCTTAACGCTGGCACCAGCTTTGATTATACTGTCTATACTGTTGACCTGCCTGCGAAAGAATGGAAACTCGGGCTGGATGTTCTCCAGGATATGATCTTCGGCTCTACATTTGACACATCTGAACTTAACCTGGAAAAAAACGTAGTCCTGGCAGAAATCCAGAGATCCATGGACAGCCCTGAAAGCCGCATATTCAAATCCATTCAGTCCATGGTCTTTGAAGATACCCCTTATGAACATCCTATTCTGGGGTCCAAGGAGACTGTAGAGGGTTTTACAAGGAAAGATCTGAACCAGTATATATCCAGGCTGTACCATCCCCGGTCCATGGTTCTGGCTGTAAGCGGCGATATTGACGCTGAAGAAATCCTGGACCAGAGCAACGAGTTGTTTGGCGATCTTGAGAACCAGGGCGTGGATTCCCTGCCCACCCCTTTGAATATCAGGCAGGAGAAAAGCCCCGCTGACCAGCGCATCAAAGTGGAACGAGGCCCCTGGAAAAAAGCCTACCTGTCCATGGCTGTTCCCGCCCCTGAACTGAGCTCAGCTGACACGCCCGCGTTTGACATCCTGGCGTATCTTCTGGCCGGAGACAGGACCTCCCTGCTCTACAGAGAGTTCAAATATGATCTTGAGCTGGTGGACCAGATATCCGCCCAGGTGTTATCTCTGGAAAGAACCGGGCTCATGTATTTTTATGCGCGCCTGGATCCGGATGAGATTGAGACCTTCTGGAACAGTTTCAAAGAGCGCCTGTCTGACCTCAGCCACGAAGACTTCACCCGGGAACAGATAGACCGGGCAGTGACCAATATTGAGGATGGTCTTTTCAGATCCAGGGAGACCCTTGGAGGGACTGCTGCCAAACTTGGATATAACCAGCTTTTTGAAAAAACACCGGATGCTGAGGAAAAGTATCTGCACAACCTGCGCCGGGTTACAAGACAAGACCTGCAGGACATTATCGACAAACACCTCCGGCCGCAAAATCTTACAGTGAGCGCCCTGGTTCCTGAACAGGTTGATCTGTCCCCGGAAATATTTTCCGAGCACCTGAGGCCGGCACCTGACCAGGACACCAAATCCGCTGAAAAATCCAGTACTGATGCTGAGGAAACCAGGATAATTGATCTGGGGAGGGGCAGAAAACTGGTTGTCATTCCTGATGACAGCCTGCCCTATACCTCGGTCAGCATTGCCTGGCCTGGCGGAAGCAATATGGTGTCACCAGAAGAGCAGGGCCTGCCTGAGCTCTCAGCCAGGACCCTGACCAGAGAAACCAGGGACAGATCATTTGAACAAATTCAGGAATTCCTCAAAGACAGGGCTTCCTCTATAAACGCTTCTTCTTCCAGAAACACTATGAGCATGTCCGCCCGTTTCCCGGTAAAGTACAGTGAGGACATCATGGAACTGATGGCTGAAATGGTCCTGAATCCGGCTTTTTCGCGGGATGAACTCAAAAGGGCCGCTTCAGACCAGATTGCCGAAATCAGGCAGCAGGAAGACCGTCCCCTGGGCTATGCCTTCAGACACCTGTTTCCTTTTCTGTTCTCGTCGGGCTCATACAGCTATCTCCATCTGGGCAAGGAAGATTTTATCCAGGAAGTCACCCCGGACATGGCCATGTCATTCTGGGAAAAACAGAAAACCCTGCCCTTTGTGATCTCTGTTTGCGGCAGCATTGACCAGCAGGCCCTGGATAAACTGGCAAGTTCATTAAGCACCATTGATACTGTTGAAGAAACCATAACCCGTGATTTTGCCTGGTCCACACAAAAAACCAAAGACGAAGTCTTGAAAGACCGGACCCAGGCCCACATCCTCATGGTCTTTCCCGTGCCTGGAAAAAATCATGAACATACTCCCGCAGTAAATGTCCTGAATAAGATTCTGGCCGGACAAGGAGGCATCCTGTTCAGGGAACTCAGAGACCGGCAGGGGCTGGCATACTCAGTAACTTCCATGCTGTGGCAGAAGCCGGACACTGGTTTTCTGGCTCTTTATATTGGCACTTATGAAGACAAGGTGGATGAGGCGGTTAAAGGCTTTGAAAAAATAATTGAACAACTCGGTTCGCAGGAAGTACCAGAGGATGAGGTTGACCGGGCAGCCAATCTTATTTTTGGAGAATATTACCGGGGACGCCAGACCATTTCCAGCCGGTCAAAAGAAGCAGCGTCACTGCTTGTCCAGGGCCTGGATCTGGATTTCAACCTGAAGGTAACGGAAAAGGCCAGGCAGATCACAGCCAAGGACATCCAGGATCTGGCTGTGGAATACCTTGATCCGGACAACGGCTACCTGATGCGTATTCTGCCCAGATAAGCATGCTGGCCTGCATAATTATGCGCCCCGGCTGAAGCCCGAGCATTAACAACTGATTGTCAGGTTGTGCTTTGCGGAATCTGCAATTTTATCTGGCCAGGGCTCCTTCGCTGGCAAAAAATACGCTTTGCTCTCCAGTAAGGGGATCTTCGTGACGGGGAACGTCGTATCGGCCCTGAGTAAGACTCATGCGATAGCCGAATGTCAGAAAGATATTCCGGTCTGACGGCATGGTCTCCGGAGACATGTTAAACTCGAACTTTACTCCTTTTTCAGGGTCAAGCTTCTGCGTAGGAAAGACATGCATATCTTTGGCAAGAACAACTCCCTTTTCATCGCTTAAGTAAGCAGCAAGCCAGAATTCATGCAGCCATTCTCCCCAGCCGGGCACCGCATCGGTCTTGGGCAGGGCAACCCCGCTGACGAGATATTCTCCATTTTCCACCGTACCCACGTATTCAAGGTCCCAGTAACGCATGGAAAGCTCTCCGGTCTGGTTCAGCTCAAAGAGATTCTTGTCCAGATGCTTTACGCTCAGGTACGAACAACCCGTCAAAAACACCAGCAAAAAGGCTAAAAGCATGGTTTTTCTGTTCATATTCTCCTCACTGAATATGTTAAAAGAATTGTATCTATTCACCACACTTTTGCCAGATTAGTTAAAGCCCTTGTCCTTATTGGTTTTTCGCATTGCTGCTTGTTTGACCGGCCATGATCCCGTTTGCCAAAATCATCGGCCCTAGTACCTTCTCCCGGCTACTTGAACAAATTAATGGTTTTGGCTTACGGGATCACGCCGGGAGTTTGCAGCAAAAGAAAGCCAATCAGGACAAGGGATAACATTAAAAGCATAGTGAATAGTTACAAAGAATTAATTCAAAAAAATCCAGTCTGCTGCCCTGAAAATTCCGGCGAACCGTGCACAATCATCTCGGCCAGGGTCAGGTTGACCCTGGGCAGCCTGGCAATCCTCGGTCCTGTAAATGCCTGTTCCAGGGCTGCCAGTTCCTGATAAAATCCAGTCCTGTCCAGTTTTGGATAATCCTTCATCCCCGCGGTCTTCTCCTGAGACCTGAAACACCCGGGAAATTCCAGGATCCGGCCATCGGGCCTGGAATGAAAAGTTGGTACGCCGTGCAGGCGGCAGATCATCAGACGGTAACTGTAAAGCGTGCATAAGCCGTTCTCATTGACCGGGCACATAATCTCCGGAGTCCTGCCCTGAGCAAGAGCTGTCCGTGCCTGTGCCATATAATCTTCTGCCCGGTCAAAAATCCTCTGCCTCTGGGGCTGCGGAGCCTGGTCCAGTCCTTTTATAAAATAGGCCCATTCAACCCGGGTATGATGCCTGAAAAAACTGGAACAGCAATTGTCCGGACAGTCCATACAGGTGAACCCTGTCTGTTCTGCGGTCACCCGGTATGCATCTTCCATCCGGGTGTAAAGATTGGAGAGTCTCTGGAAAACCACCCTGGGCATCAATTTTTTTATTTTGCCAGCCATGAAATAATTGTTTCCACATTCTGTTCTGGTTTATATATATCTGTTTCAACCGTCAGCTCTGCGTACTTTTCATACAGGGGCCTTCTCTGGCTGTATACGTCAGCAATATCCTGGTCTGCGTCCATGGCCAGCCCCCTGGAAGAAACATCTCCCAGTCTGGCTTCTATGGTTGAGATATGCGCCTTTAAATATACTATCCGGCCAAGTTCCACCAGACGGCCCATGGCTCTGGTACTGTAGACCACGCTTCCTCCTGTGGAGATTACAGTTCTGTATAACTTGAGAGAGGATATCAGTTCCTCTTCAGCCGCCAGAAAATCTTCCAGGCCCAGCAGGTCCCTGATGGCCTGCAGAGGCATGCCCCACCAGGCTTCCAGCAGATAATCAGTATCCACCCAGGCGTATCCGTTTTTCCGGCTGATCATCCTTCCTATAGTGGATTTTCCTGAGCCGGGCATACCGATCAAAACCGCGCTGCTTCCCTCAACAGGTACGCAGCGTTCTCTAAGTATTGGCATTAATAATATCCTGATTCTGCACGTTTTTGGATTGGGATACTTTAAAACAGTGCAAAAGAAAAGGGCTGCCTGTTTTGAATTTTACCCTGTCAATAATTGACCTGCCTCAATCCAGAACATATAAGAAGACCTGAGCCTGAATTCAGATCATAACCTTATTGGAGACAACAATGCCGGACAAAGGACTGGAAATCATACAGGATCACGCCACAGACGGAGCCCGGGCCAGAGAAGAATTTTTCAGCCAGAGCGGCGAAAGCCTGGTCAGGATAGCCAAAACAGCCTCTGCCGCCCTCATGGCAGGGGGCAAGCTGCTTTTTTGCGGAAACGGAGGCAGCGCAGCTGATGCCCAGCATCTGGCTGCGGAATTTGTAAACAGGTTCATGATGGAACGTCCTCCTCTTCCGGCCATAGCCTTGACCACTGACACTTCGATCCTGACTTCCATCAGCAATGATTACTCTTTTGACCAGATTTTTTCCAAACAGGTCAAAGCCCTTGGTCAGCCTGCTGATGTGCTCTTCTGCATTTCCACATCAGGCAACAGCGCTAATCTGACCAATGCTTTGATCCAGGCCAGGGAACTGAAAATAGTGACCGTGGGATTTACCGGCAAGAACGGCGGGGAAATGAAAAACCACTGCGATCACCTGTTAGCGGTAAAACACAAATCCACTCCCGTGATTCAGGAAATTCAGATAACCGCAGGGCATCTGCTTTGCAGACTGGTTGATTATTATCTTTTTGAAGCCGTGGATGAAATTCAGAACAACCTTTAGGAGAATAAACATGCCTTTACATGAATACTGCTGCAAAAAATGTTCAAAAGAATTCGAGGAAATAGTCTTAAAAAAAAATGAGCCTGTATACTGTCCGGATTGCGGATCAGACAAAGTGGAAAAGCTTATTTCAGCGTGCAAGTTCAGAACAGGCGGACCCATTGTAGCCGGCAGCCCTTCGTCTGATGCTGTCACCACCAGAGGCTCCAGCCCCTGTTCCAGCTGCTCAGGCGGAAACTGCTCCACCTGTTAGGTAATTTTCATCCGGAAAGAAAGACTTTCCGGATGAAAACCAGGTAAAAACACATGTCCATCCTTATTAAAGATATACTTCTCAACGACCAGGTTCAGGACGTATATATTGAAGGTCAACGCTTCAAGGCCATTGGTCAGAGCCTCGTCCAGACAGCCTCTGAAGTGATCAATGGCCGGGACCTGGCCATTTTCCCTTCATTTGTCAACGCCCACACCCATGCCGCCATGACCCTTATGCGCGGTTTTGCAGATGACCTTGAGCTGTTCACCTGGCTCAATGATCATATCTGGCCGTTTGAATCCAGACTGACCCATGAAGATATTTATATCGGAGCAAAGCTGGCCTGTCTGGAAATGATCAAGACCGGCACAACTTTTTTCTGCGATATGTACTGGCATATGCCGGCCACCTTAAGGGCCGTATCTGAAATGGGCATCAGGGCCGCCCTGTCCTCTGTATTCATTGATTTCAACAACCCCGGGAAAGCCAAGGAATTCCGGTCCAGAACCAGAAAATTCTTCAAAAACCTGGAGAAGCATGAGCGCATAACGTTCATCCTCGGTCCCCATGCCATTTATACGGTGTCCAAAGATTCGCTGATCTGGCTCAAAGATTTTGCCGCTGAAAACAACCTGCTTCTAAATATTCATCTGGCTGAGACCAGGAAAGAAGTGGAGGACTGCAAAAAGGCCCACGGCATGAGGCCGGTGGAATACCTTGAAAGCCTGGGCTTTCTGGGGCCCAATATTATCGCGGCTCATGTTATCTGGGTTAATGAGCGGGAAATGGACATCCTGGCCCGGCGAAAAGTTAAGGTGATCCATAATCCTGTTTCCAATATGAAGCTTGGTTCCGGGACTTTTCCATTCAAGGAGTTAAACAGGCGCGGAATCTGCATTGGTCTGGGAACCGACGGATGTTCGTCCAACAACAATCTGGACATGCTTGAGGAAATGAAAATAGCCGCTCTCCAGGCCAAGCTGGCCAGTGTTGAAGGTCTTGTCCTGCCTTCAAACATACTGGATACCGGAAACACAGATCTGCTGGAAAAGATTTATCTTGACCCCACGCTCTTCACTGCCCCCCAGGCCATGGAATGCGCCACAGCCAGCGGCGCCCGGATATTCGGCCAGGATATGGGCAAAATCGCGGAGGGAATGCTGGCTGACTGCATCCTGGTAAATCTGAATCATTATTCCCTGGTCCCAAGGCACGACCTGGTATCCAATCTGGTTTACTCCGCGTCCAGCGAATGCATAGACACCACTATCTGCAATGGCCGCGTCCTGATGCGGGGCAGAAAAGTTCCCGGAGAAGATAATATTATTCAGGAGGTCCGAAATTGGGAGAACAAACGCAGACAATCCCCCTCTTAATGATCTATACAGGCAACGGCAAAGGCAAAACCAGCGCCGCTGTGGGACAGGCTGTGCGCGCGGCCGGAGCAGGCCTGAAAGTCGCTTTCGGGCAATTTCTCAAACGCGACAACCTGGCTGGAGAACAAATAATCCTGAAGACCATTCTGGATAAGGATTTTCTGGCTTCGGGCAATGGATTTTTCCGGAATAAAAAAGATCTGCCCCGTCACCGGGAGAGTGCCGTAAGGCTCATTAACTGGGTTGAAGAAAAAATAAAGAACGGATATCAGCTCCTGGTTCTGGATGAAGCCGTCTATGCCTTGAAAATGGAACTGATTACCCGGGATGAACTGACAGAGATCATTGACAAATGCGCCCTGCACCAGGTCAACCTGGTTCTCACCGGAAGAAACGCCCCTGACTGGCTCATGGACAAAGCAGACATGGTCTCTGAGCTGGTTGAAATCAAACACCATTTTCATAAAAATATTCCCGCCAGCAAGGGAATAGAGTATTAAAAGCTTCCGGGCTGCTGATACCCTACTTACCTGCCCAGAGTGTTCCGCCGGTAGGCAATGGCCAGAAACAGGGCGAATATTGACGCGCCCACTCCGATAAGCACGTCATAGTACTCAGGCGCGGTAAGACTGAGACGCATGAGCAGTGTGGAGATGGCAAAACCGGAATTCCTGAATATATCCTGGAAATATGGAAAAAAACTGTGGGAGATAAGCACGATAAGCACATCGCTGAACACCAGAATGGTATAAAACTCGGAAAAAAATTCAATTGTCTCAAATCCCCTGAACCAGGCTGTTACATTGTACAGAGCAAGGATCACAAATAAAAACAGCAAGACCAGGGCAACCAGTTTCTTTGCCCCCACAAACAGAAAAACCACTTCACCAGCACCGGAATCCTCCCTTTTTACCTGCTGATTATAGTAAAATCCAAGCAAAACAAAAATTATCAGGGCACCAAGGCCGTAAGCCCCGATCCTCAGCACCGCATCCATCTGGCCGGCCAGCTGGATAGGTTCTGAAAAATGGATAAGTTCCTTGAATGCGTTGCGCAGAAAAATCAGAGCCAGGATCTCAAACTGCTTGCCCACTGCCCTGGACACAGAACACGGCAGGATAAAAATCAGGCTGATCACCTCAGCCAGAAGCAGCAGAGAAAAGGCCAGGTGCACCGCATAGAAGGGATTGACCGGCAGTAAACCGCCCACGCTTCCAGGCAGCAGGGAATGGCGGTTGAGCTCTATTGCCAGAAGGCTGAACACAAAAACAGCGATAAGAACAGTAGTTACTGTCCGCTGGGTTCTCTTATGTTCCCAGTAGTAGTGCAGGGGATCGTAAAGGTGGTGAACCTTTTCAATAATCGTGCTCACAATCTGGCTCCTCTCCGAAACTTTTCCATTCCCATACAGCGGAAGAATGTCTTTACAATAATAAAAACATGTCTGTTCTCAACATGTTTTCAATACTTTATTGTATCCTGCCGGAAAAAACAACATATGCAAAGCCTTTTGCCCGGCTCAAAATATTGACCATTATTCCGGCCCAAAGTATGGAAGTCGGTATCCCTCTGCCTGAGGGCGTTAGAAAACCGCAGTCCGGGAACTTTGCACGCAAAAAAAATTGGCGAACACTTACAAAAACAGCCACATATTCTTCAGGATTTTTAAAACAAGGGGCAGACATGAACAATAGATCTCGCTTTCTTCCTGAACTTTCCTCTGACCAGCTGGAAGCAATCCAGCTCAAAGGACTCAAATGGACTCTTGAACACGCATACACCGGATCCGCTGTTTACCGGGACAAACTTGACCAGGCCGGTTTCAGGCCCGGGGACGTCCAAGACCTTTGCGACCTTCAAAAACTGCCTATGACCACAGTGGATGATCTTCGCCTGGGATATCCCCTTCCCCTTGTCAGCGTTCCCCAGGACAAAATCGTCCGCATCCATGCTTCTTCCGGGACAACAGGCAAGAGAAAGATACTTGCCTATACTTTAAAAGATATTGAGACCTGGAAAAACATGATGGCCAGGTGTTATGAACTGGCCGGGCTGAACAGCATGGACCGAGTCCAGATAGCGGTGGGTTATGGATTGTGGACTGCCGGAGTTGGTTTCCAGCTGGGCTGCGAACATTTTGGAGCCATGTCTGTCCCCCTGGGGCCGGGAAACCTGGATTTTCAGCTCCAGTTCCTCACCGATCTTGAAACCACCTGTCTTTGTTCCACTGCTTCCATGGCCCTGCTCATGTCCGAACAGGTCCAGAAAATGGGCCTTAAACACAGGGTCAAGCTGAAAAAACTGATCTTTGGCGCGGAACCCCATACTCCCAAAATGCGGGCGCAAATTGAAAAAGCCCTGGGCCTGGAAGACAGTTTTGATATCGCCGGCATGACCGAGGTATACGGACCGGGAACCGGCCTGGAATGCAGCCGGCATCAGGGGATACATTACTGGGCTGACATCTTTATCCTGGAAATAATTGATCCTGAAACCCTCACCCCTGTAAATCCCGGAGAAACCGGTGAAATGGTCATCACTACCCTGTGCAAGGAGGGAGTACCCCTCATCAGGTACAGAACCAGGGATTTATGCAGGCTCATACCCGGACAATGTGCCTGCGGCCTCACCATGCCCAGACATGACCGTATCCTTGGACGTTCAGATGATATGATAATCTTTCGCGGCGTAAATATTTATCCCGGACAGATAGCCGGAGTGCTTGAAGAATTCGCTGAGGTCAGCTCAGAATATCAGATTCTCTTAAGACGGGAAAATGGTTTGGATTTCATGAAGATAAGCGTGGAAAGAAAAGACACGGCCGGCGCTGATAACGATGACAAGTTAGCCAGGATGATATCAGACCGGTTACGCGCCAAAATAATGGTCCGCGCCGAACTGGAATTAATCGATCCCGGCAAACTGCCCCGTTCCATGGGCAAATCAAAGCGGGTAAAAGACGAAAGAGGGCTGGAATAGAAAGGCTGCTCAGCCGTCTTTAATTATCATTTTCCAGAAGCATACAGATTGACAACTCAAACAATCAATCAGAACTGACCTTCCTGCCGCAATTTATGACATGAGCGGCAGGCGTGAAACATCAGCGCCTGCCGCTAAAAACCCTCTTATTCTTCTTCTTTGAGTTCCTGAACCAGGTTCTGCAGTTCCACTGCCTGTTTGGCCAGATCTGAAACAGCCTGAGCAGACTGGTTCATAACATCACTGGTTTCAGCCGATATCCGGTTGACATCCTCAATATTCCGGTTCACTTCCTCACTGGCAGCAGACTGTTCTTCTGTAGCAGTAGCAATGGAACGAACCTGATCAGCAGCCTCTTCAACCAGTTTGACAATTTCTTCCAATACATCCCCGGATTCATTGGCCAGACCGGTAGCCTCTTCAATAAACTCAGAAACCTTATCCATACCCTGGATATTAAATCTTGTGCCTTCCTGAATAGAGGATATGGACTGCCCCACTTCCTGGGTGGCTTTCATGGTTTTTTCCGCCAGCTTGCGCACCTCATCGGCAACCACGGCAAAACCTCGTCCGGCTTCACCTGCCCTGGCCGCTTCAATGGCCGCGTTCAGGGCCAGAAGATTTGTCTGATCCGCTATATCTTCAATAACAGTCATAATTTTGCCTATCTGCTCGGCCTGGCCTCCCAGATCATCCAGTCCGGACTTCATCTTTCCAGCCTGGTCATGAACCTGGTTTATGGCGGAAACAGCACTGATAACCACTTCCGCCCCTTTGCGGGCCTTTTCCTTGGCCTGGTCAGAACCCTGGGCAGCGCTGGAGGCATTTTTGGCCACTTCCAGTACTGTTGCGTTCATTTCCTCCATTGCGGTAGCAGTCTCCGCTGTACGACTCTTCTGTTCCTCTGCTCCCCGGCTGGACTGCTCAATCTGGGCTGAAAGCTCTTCAGAAGCTGAGGTCATGCGTTCTACTACATGCTCAATATTATCAGCAGCTTGAAGCATACCCTCACGTTTAGCCCTTTCTGCTTCAGCCCTGGCTTCCTGGGCCTCCTGAGTAGCTATTTTAGCCTTTTCGGTTTCCTGTCTGGCCAGTTCAGTCTGACTTCCAGCCTCCTTCATTTTTTGAATCAGGGACTGAACCATGGATTGAATGCTCCTGTTCAGTTTCCCAACCTCATCTTTCTGGTCAATATCAGACTTGGCCTCAAGATCACCTTTTGCCACTGCTCCGGCATACTGCATCAGTCGTTTGATGGGCCCGGTTATGCGTCCGGCCAGTATAAACCACAACACAACAATACCCAGCAGAGTCGCTGCAAGCACGCTTAAGATAATCAATTGCCCCTGACTGTTAGTTTCACGGATAACTTCCACCCCTTGAAAAAATTCTTCATCATATGTGCCTGCTCCGATAATCCAGTCCCATGGTTCAAAATAGGCAATACTTACTGTTTTCATCCGGGCTTTGTCATCACCGGGATTCTTCCAGGGATAGCGCGCCTGGGCAAACTCGCCCGGCTCCAGATCCAGGGCCTTGTCAACAATCTCCTGGATGAAAAACCTGCCGTCTGCATCCTTTGCTTCCCAGATATTTTCGCCGTCGCGCTTGCCGTTCTGAGAAATAACGTAATTGCCTTCAGAATCCAGCACATAAGCATAGCCTGTCTCGCCCACTGTAATATCCATGATCTGACGGCGCAGACTCTTGGCGCTTTCTTCAGGCACACCCACATAAAGCACACCGATAACTTCGCCCTGGCTGTCCTTAATAGGCTCATACGCGGTAATATACCAGGCATTGACCACAAAGGCCCGGCCTGTAAATTTTTCTCCGTCCAGCACTTTTTCCAGTACAGGGTTAGGCTCTCCATCAGGATTTGTAGCCGGGATATAGGTCCCGATTGCCCTGGTTCCGTCAAGTTTCTCCACATTGGTGCTCACCCTGAGCATATCCCCGGCTTCATTCATCCGCTGAAAAATTGTACAGGTTCCGCCAACCAGGTCCTGGACATCATCAACCACGGGAGAAAAGCTGTCCATATCCTCGTTCTTGCCCAGCCAGACATCTCCGGCCATCATTCTGGGCAGATTCATCGATTTTTTATCATCGGTAAACTGATTGACTGCCTGCCATGAAACACTTTCTTGGCCAAAATAGACACGTCCGGTCAGCTGCAGGATATGTCTGGCCACATTGAGATCAGCATCAACTTTTTTCTGCAGTACCTCCTGCTGGCTGGTAACCATACCTACGATGCCTTCTACAATGCTCTCATTATTATCATGCGCCAGACGCATCACTTCCTGACTGGCAATATCTTCTGCCTGGTCAGCCTGCCGCATGGCTACAGCTGCGATGATCAGCAGGGGGATAATAGTTGCCAGTACCCCGGCAATAATCAGCTTGGACCTGATAGTCACATCTTTTAAGCGCATATCTTTTCCTCCCGGGTTTGCTTTTTTATAAAAAAAAGCACCTTTGAATATGTATGGGGCACCTGTTCAGGCAATGGTCGGGCATAATCCAGCAAATAAAACATTTACTCACAGAAAACACTCGCAAGTACCGCAAAATATGTTGAAGGGCATTAAAAATTCCATTAATAGCCACTCTGCTCAGGGGAAAGGTTAATTTATAACTTAATAATAATGTATCTGAGCCAAAAGAGCAATGCGCATCTTTTAAGTTTGAATTGACCCACAAAATTATCACTCTTTAAATAGCTTTTTATGCACTCCACAAGGTAAGAGGAACAGGCAAAAAGAAAGAAGACCCGGCATCATAAGTCTGGCAAAAAAGTTAAATTCTTTATCCAGCTAAACAGAACCAGGCAGAAAGGTGGCGCGCCTGGGAGGATTTGAACCCCCGGCCAAGAGCTTAGAAGGCTCCTGCTCTATCCGACTGAGCTACAGGCGCGTATTTGATATCTTAAACAGATGGGAGGGATAATCAATAATTAACCCTTGGGGCATGGTCAAGAGAAAAATTTGCCGGGTGTGTATTTTATGAGGACAGTCTACTTACGCGTTTTCAGCCTTGAGCCTGGCACTGATCCTGCGGAAAGCTCCGGAATCTTCAACCCGGCACTGCGGGTCACTGACCATGGCATTGAGCATCCTCTGCAGTTTAAGAAAATCCGCCTTCCTGGTCATGGCCACCATGGCGCACAGAATAATCTCCCGTTCTCTGGTTTCCAGGTCTGCTTCCTGCCTGATCTTTTCAGCAACCGGCAGAAACAGAAAATTGGCCAGGGTTATTCCGTACAAAGTTGAGACAAGGGTTATGGGAATACTTTTGAGAATCATACTGGTCTCCTCTATACCCATTAGAAGGCCCACCAGACCGATAACGCTTCCGGCCACCCCAAAAGAAGGGGCATAAGCAGCCATATTCCTGAATACCTTTTCCAGTTCCTGCCTGGAAAGATAGTGAGACCGGGCTTCAGAAGCCATTATCTCTTTGATCTCGGCTTCGCTGTACCCGTCTTTGACCAGTTCCAGCCCCCGGGCCGCAACCGGAAACATATCTTGCACACTGGCCGGGCTGACAATCCCGTGCCTGCGGTGCAGATGTCCCAGACTCATAAGGGCGTCTACCAGTTTTTTCTGCCTCCAGGGTTCTTCCTGGTATGACCGGGACGCAAACAATAATGACTGCCTGATCTTCCGCGGCCCCGCACTCATAAAAGCAGCGCCCAGGGTGCCGGAAAAGACCACCAGAAAAGCAGTGGCGTTGAAATATATGCCTGCCTGTCCTGACATGAAAAAAACTGAAACAAACAAAGCGAAACAGATAAAGCCCGCTGTAAGAGTTTTGTTGATCATATCTGCCTTCCTTCTGATTATTGACTATTGATTACTGGCAACTATTCATTAGATTCTATTTTAATTCTGGAGCCCATGCTGAAAAAATTACTGTTTCCAGGTCTGCTAACCCGACTGATCACTTAATATCCTGACCTCTACCCTGCGATTGCGTTCCCCGGAAACCGGTGAGCTTTCAGGCACAACAGGCTGGCTGCTCCCATGGCCGTGCACTGTAATATTTTCTTTCCTGATCTGACCGGAATCACTTAGAATCTGCCCTATCCTGGCTGCTCTCATGGATGAAATTTCCCACGCGTTTTCCTGTTCCCTGCCAGGATCCGCAAATCCCGAGACAATAATCCGGCCCTGGGCCAGGGACACTATTTCAGCAACCCTTTCCAGGTAATAGCTTGAATCTGAATTAAGCTCTGTACTGCCGGGACTGAAAAAAGTTTCACCAAACAAAGATACGACAAGATCGCCTCCAGCCCTGTTTTCCAGATTTATCCTGCCGGTATCCGGCCCCAGTATATTCCTGGCCCTTTCATACAGAGGATCAAGGTCCAGCCTGGACTGATCCTGAGAATAGCCGCCCTCCCACGGGGCAAAAAAGGCCCTGGGGATAACGGTCTCCTGTTCTCTGGCGTGAAATATAAAAAGCACCAGAAAAAGGATGAACATGACCATCATCAGATCAGACCAGGGAACCGCCCATGATGCGTAGCTGGGCGCTGAGCCTGATTCCTGGTGATTAATGGCAAACGGAGCTTTGTTCTGAATTGAATTCATGATGATTGCTGTTCCTTGGGCTGGGATGAATATTTTTCCTTATGCCCGAAGATCAGCAAGATGTGGACCAGATTCACCATAATATATGATCAGCAACTAAATTTAAGATTGGCTTCTGACTGTGGTGAGTAGTCACGTTCATTGCAGCCTGTATTTTTCATTAGTTGAGCTTTTCCAGCTCTTCTGTTCTCTCAAACAGAGTAGGATGAGAATAGTAAAATCCGCTGTAAAGAGGATGCGGCGTAAGGTTGGAAAGATTCTTTTCGCTTAATTTTGTCAGGGAGCTGATCATGGGCTCGGGACCAACATAATAAGCAGCAAACCTGTCGGATTCATACTCATGCTTTCTGGAAAGCATGCCCATAAGGGGCGAAAGCCAGAAAATAAAAAGACCGGACAACAGTCCAAAGAGCAGCAGTGCCGGGCCAGGCCCGATCTCATGATGGTCAAAACCAAAGGCCCCGGTAAAGGCCGGAAAATCAAGCAGCCAGGCCAGGGCCCAGAGCCCTGCCAGACTCATAAACGCTGAGATGGTCAGCATTTTTGGTACATGCCCTTTTTTATAATGTCCTATTTCATGGGCCAGGACTGCTTCCAGTTCTTCAGGGCCAAGCTGCTCGGTCAGGGTATCAAAAAGTACAATACGCCGAAACCGGCCAAATCCCGTGAAAAAAGCATTGGAATGCCCGGACCTTTTGCTGCCGTCCATAACCTGGATAGTTCTGGCCTTGAATCCCGCACGTTCAGCCAGATCCATCAGCCGGGTTCGCAGATCGCCTTCTGGCAAAGGAGTGAGCTTGTTAAACCAGGGCAGAATAAGCATGGGGTATACAACCATCATGACCAGCTGAAAAACAAAAAAGACAACAAACGCCAAGACCCACCACCATTCTCCGATTCGCTGGATCAGACAGATCATCAGGCTGAGCATGGGCAGTCCGATAACCAGCCCGATTACAAGTCCCTTGATTTTGTCGCTGACCCACAGCCTGACTGTACTTTTATTGAAGCCAAAACGCTCTTCAAGTCTGAACTGGTGGTAATACTCAACCGGGATCTCAGGCAGTGAAACAAGAAACATGGCGCTTACAAGATAAAGGCTTTCCCGGAGCACAGACTCTGATTGCCCGTCTGCAAAATAAGAATACAGCCAGGGCAGAAAACCGGAAAAAAGGACCAGAATGAGGATCAGGGTTTCATAACCGCCCTGAAACAGGCTGAGTTTTTCCCTGGCCAGGGTATATTGGACAGATTTCTCATAGGTCTGCCTGTCCATGACCTGGAGTATCTGCCCGGGTGGGTCCTGCTGTCTGCTCTTTACATAAGACATATTCAGAAGAGTCAGCGCGGTTTCCCATAAGAGCTTTGCAAATATCAGAATCAGAATCAGGACAATAATTATTTTTTCCATGGCTTCTTTTGATTGTGGGTTAAAATTTCTTCGCCTTATTCCTGCGGTTTTGAATTATATCCTTCTGCTTTTTTTTACCGGCAACGCTTTTTTCAGACCAGACTTTTTTGCCGGAAAAGGGATCAATCCCACTGTGATACATTGCCGTGGACCTGGTGGAAGGAGTAGGGGTGAATATCTGAACCTGCTCAGGGGAAAATTTAAGGTTTGACCTGGCAAAATCCGCGAACAGGCGCATGTCCCTGGTCCCGCAGCCAGGATGGGCCGCAATAACATAGCAGGATAAATATATATTTTTCCTGGCCCTGGCTGCAAGCCCCCGGTACAGCCGGGCAAACTCCAGAACCCTGTTGCTTCCGGGCTTGTTCATAAGTTCCAGCACGTGATCAGCGCAGTGCTCCGGAGCGATTTTCATCTGGCCGGCAATATGGTCCCCAATGACCTGTTCCAGGTAATCCGGACCATGTCTGGAGTCAGCCAATATCAGATCATATCTGATCCCCGAGGCAATATTCACTTTTTTGATGCCTGGCTGATCCAGCAGTTCCTTTAGCAGACGCTTCTGCCTGCCGTGTCCTGGAATCAGCTTTGAACAGACCCCGGCAAATCCTGTACAGTGTTTATCCGGACAGGGCTCCCCCCGGGCCATGTTTTTGCATCCTGAACCATACATATTAGCGGTAGGTCCGCCCACGTCCCTGATCACTCCGCTAAAACCTTTTTGTCTGGCCAGTTTCCGGGCTTCTCTGACAATACTTTTCCTGCTCCGGCTGATAACACTTCTGCCCTGATGTACTGCTATGGAACAAAATGAGCATTCGCCGTAACATCCCCGGTGAGTGGTAATGGAATCCTTGATGGTTTCCAGGGCCCGGACAGCACCTTTGGCTGTACATACAGGATGGGCTTCATTCATAAAGGGCAGTTCATGTATCCTGTCCAGCTCGGCACTGCCGGGCAGGGGGGCCGGGGGATGATGCGTCAGAAATCTCTTGCCGCAGGACTGAACCATTCCTCTGCCCGCAGGCCCCAGACTGTTTACGTAAAAAACCCGGAACATCCGGGCAAAGGCCTGACCATCCTGACATACCTTTTCGTAATCAGGCAGGCGCAGATAATTATCAGGCGCGGAATTCGCCATGATGCAGGTGCCTGGGATGTTCTCCAGGCTGGCCTTTCTGCTGAGCCTGCCGGCTATCTCCAGAACCGGATTTTCTCCCATCCCGTAAACCAGGATATCCGCCTTGGAGTCCGGCAGAATGCTTCTGCGGATTTTATCTGTTCGCAGGTCATAATGGGCAATCCTTCGCAGGCTGGCTTCAATTCCGCCCAGTACAATTGGAACGGTGTTTTTGAAATATCTTCGGATAAGATTGGAATAGGCAATGCAGGCCCGGTCCGGCCTTTGGCTGTTCACCCCTCCCGGAGTAAAATCACAGGAACGTCGGGGCTTGCCAAGGGCGGTGTAATTGGCGATTTCCGAGTCCACGCAGCCTGAACTTACTCCCCAGAAAAGCCGGGGCTCACCCAGAGCTGCAATATCTTCGGGGCCGGACATGTCCGGCTGAGCAATAATGCCTACTGAATATCCGGCTGCTTCCAGGACCCTGCCGATAATGGCCACTCCTGAATAGGCCGAATCAATATAGGCGTCTCCGCAGACCAGAATAACATCCGGCCGGATGATTCCTCTGGCCCCAAGTTCATCCCGGGTCATTGACAAAAACGGTTTTATCGACATAATCTCAGCTTTAATGGATACTTTTAAAACACAGCAACAGTCTGTCTTCAATCCTGAATCCGTGAAATTGGTGTTTTCGAACTTATTGCTTATGCAGGTTTCGGGGTTTTTACAAAAGGTCCGCAAACTGTGTGAACGACATAGGCGGACTTATTGTAAAATTCCAAAGCCTGCCCTTCACTGATCCAGGATCAATTGCGGAGCCACGACTGAAAGGCTTCTAACCTATTCCAGCAGCAACCTCAACAGCAGGCTGTACCAGCCTGGAGCATCCTTGTTAAGGAGAACTCATGAAAAACACAGCCCTGCTCCTGATTGACATGCAAAATGAAGCAGGCTTCAATATCCAGGGAATGGATATCGCTCTGAACAATGCCGCTCATGTCCTTGAGGCGTGCAGACAAAGCAAAATCCCGGTTCTGTATTCGCGCCATACCCACAGACCTGACGGCCTGGACGCGTCCATAGGCGAACCACTTCCTGAAAAAGGCAGTATCGCTTATTGCCTGGGAACAGAAGCCGTGGAGATAAGCGCCAAAGTCCGGCCGCAGCCCGGCGAACCAATTATTGACAAACACCGCTGGAGCAGTTTTTTTGCCACGGAACTGGATCTGCTCCTGCGCAATCTGAAAATTGAAAGCCTGATTATCGGAGGATTTGTTACTGACGGCTGCGTATTAAACACTGTTTATGATGCCTTTTTCAGGAATTACCGGGTCATCCTGGTCAAGGACATGATGGCCGCTTCCAACAGGATTGCCCACGCCTACAGCGTCATCAACATGGCCAACTGGGTTTACAACATCACCATTATGAGAGCTGATCAGGCTGTAAAAATGGTCAGGGCAGAGCATTATCATGCCTGGCACTGGCAAAAGCCGGATCAGTTTCATCCTGAACCCCAGGAAATCATGGAAATATATGCCTCACTTGAATAGCCTTAAGATTCAATTGAGAATCCGTGATTGCCCTGTCACATCAAGCAATAACCTTTAACAGATAAATCCAGAAACAAAAACATGAACAAAACCTTTGAACATAAACTGCATTTGCGCAATCTGCGTATGGAAGACTACCCGGCGGTCAAATCCATAATGCAAAAAGTCTACAAAAATGTTGACGCGCCCTGGGATGAGAATCAGATCCAGGCCATGGTCAACCGTTTTCCCGAAGGACAGATATGCATCGTGGACAAGGGAAAAACCGTGGCTGTAGCCTTGACCCTGATGATCGACTTTGCCGAGTACGGGGATAAGCATACCTATATGCAGGTTGTGGGTGAGGGAACCCTGGAAAACCACGACCCGGACGGAGATTACCTGTACGGCATTGAAATCTTTGTTGACCCTGACTACCAGGGAATGAGGCTTGGCAGAAGACTTTATGACGCCAGAAAGGAACTCTGCGAAAAACTTAATCTGCGCGGCATCATAGTAGGAGGACGCATTCCTGGATACCGCAAATATTCAGATGAAATATCGCCTCAGGAATATATCAACAGGGTAAAACGAAAGGAAATCTATGACCCGGTTCTTTCTTTCCAGCTCTCCAATGACTTTCATATTAAAAAACTGCTCAAAAATTATTACCCTGTCGACCATCAGTCAGAGGGAAACGCGGTTCTCCTGGAATGGGTCAATATATATTATGAGGCAAAAACAAGACTCATAGGCGGACGCAAAACCATTGTCCGGCTGGGAACCGTGCAATGGCAGATGCGCCGGTTTGAAAACTTTGATGAATTTTTGCAGCAGGTGGAATTTTTTGTGGACACTGTTTCCGACTATGAAGCGGATCTGGTTCTTTTTCCTGAACTGTTCAACGCCCCTCTCATTGCCCAGTACGCCGGTGACAGCCCTCCTGAGGCCATGCGCAGGCTTGCTGAATATACCAATGACCTGCGTGACAAGCTCCTGGACATGGCTTTGTCCTACAATATCAACATTGTCACCGGTTCAGTACCGGAATACAGGGACAACAAGCTGTACAACGTGTCCTTTCTTTGTCGCAGGGACGGGACATGGGATTCTCAGTATAAACTGCACATTACACCGGATGAGAACCGGGCCTGGGGTCTCAGCGGAGGCAACCGGCTCAAGGTTTTTCATACCGATATCGGCCGCATCGGCATACTTATCTGTTATGACATTGAATATCCTGAACTGGCCAGGATGCTCGCGGAACAGGGAGTAAACATCATCCTGGTGCCTTTCTGGACAGACACTAAAAACGCCTATCTTCGGGTCAGGGTCTGCGCCCAGGCCAGAGCCATAGAAAACGAGTGCTATGTGGTCATCTCCGGCAGCGTGGGCAATATCCCCAAGGTTGAAACCATGGGCATCCAGTATTCCCAGGCGTCAATCTTCACCCCTTCCGATTTTGCCTTTCCTCACGATGCCATAGCTGCTGAGACCACACCCAACACGGAAACCACTCTGATTACGGATGTAGACCTGGACCTGCTCAAGGAACTGCGCCGCCAGGGCAGTGTGCAGAACCTCGGCAGCAGACGAAAGGATCTGTACAAGCTTAAGTGGACAGGCAGGTAAGCTGGGGGCCGGCCAATTATTTTAATGAATAGTTACAATCCTTTCATCAGCGGAACAGCTTAAAGACTTCCTGACCAAATTCAATCGGGTACACCTGACTGACAACTCGATAGATGAGGCTTCCCATCTGACGGCTTGGCCGACAAGGAGATTTGTGTCCGCCAATCATGGCCAGAGTGAGCCTTGGACCTGTCTGTTGTTTCCCTATGACGATTGACAACCAGACCAGACCAGACTATCTAACTAGTAGAAAAATGCAAAAATGGAGGCTGCCATGCAAATAACCAATATTTCAGAGGCCAAAGCCAGTCTATCCCGTCTGGTAAAAATGGTGCAGGAAACTAACGAACCTGTGATCATCGGAAAAGCAGGAGAACCTGTTGCCGTGCTTTCTGCTTTTAATAAACAAAGCACAGCCCGTAAACTCGGGGGAAGCTGGGAAGGTAAGGTTGCGTATACAACTGGATTTGATGAAGCAGATGAAGAGATTGCGCAAACCTTTTACAATTCGACACTTTTCCCGGACAGAACATGAATTTCCTGCTGGATACACATGTGCTGATCTGGGCTCTTGAGAACAATCCTGCCCTGTCGGATAGTGCTGTAAGCAGCATCACCTCTGGGGAGAACATGATCTTTGTCAGCTCGGTTTCAGTATGGGAAATCGGCATTAAAAGGAGCCTCGGCAAGCTAAACGCTCCTGACAACCTGCAGGAAGAGCTCAAGTTACACAGATTCACTCACCTTAATATCACACACGAACACGCAGATCTTGCGGCAAGACTGCCCCTCATTCATAAAGACCCTTTTGACCGGATGCTGGTTGCCCAGGCAATAGTCGAGAATCTGAGAATTATAACACGAGATGAACAGATTAGCATGTATTCCGTCAAAACAATACAGGCCTGAACAATCTGAAAACTTCCGTGTTAGGGAGCATTACCCGTTTATAAATGATTCAGATTTTGGTTTGCTTTGAACATAAAAAACAGGTTTGTCCACTTGCGTTAACGCCTCCCATCTGCATAGATCTGTTTACCCTGAAAGCTCTTCCTATTTCACTGGGAAAGAGATCTGCGTTTAAATTCTTCTGGCTTCAATCTTCAAGTATCAGATCAAAGATAAAGAGTTTTTAGCCGCTGATTGCGTCCCAGTGAAATCCTGCTTCACATGGCATTTCGTGCATCTCACGAGATAAACTGATTTACGCTGACAAGCGAGATATTAATTCTGACAACTGAACAGTAATGAGGGGATTTGAACAAAATCCACGGCTGACCTCGAAGAGCAACTTATTTCAAACAGGTCTATTTCACCTTTAACTCAGAAACAACCTCCCTGACGTCATTGGTTTCCAGGGCCAGACCCACTGCTTTTCCCACCAGCTCCGGAGACTCAACTGTACCGGATAAAGTAACCTGGCCATCTGTAGTGGAAACAGAAACATCAAATGCTGAAAGCTCGGAATCACCTGCCAGTTTGGCCTTAATTGTAGTGGTAATCTTTGCATCTGAAGCAGCGTCACTAACAGTCTCTCCCGTTTCTCTGGCCTTTCGCCGAACCACTTGACCATGCTCCTCCATATCTTTTTTAATATCCTCAGGCCGCAGTTCCCAGGCTTCCAGCTTGGCCTGGAAAGCCTGGGAGGCCTGTTCCAGGGCATCACCGGCAGAATCCTGTGCCTGTTCTGACTTGGACGCCGCTCGTTCTTCTGCCTGCTGAACTTCCGATGTTGATTTGCCGGTGGTGAAATACCACAGCGCGCCTATGCCGATAATAACGCCTACAAGTATCCCGATAATAAAAGTTTTCATGCAGCCTCCTTTCTGATATTTGATCGGTTGTATCTATTGACTATATTTTATGATCAGTCAGTAAATTTGATGCCGGCCGGTGACGATGGTGAATAATTGCCATCAGTTAAAATTAATAATTCCTTACATTGAAAAAATGCGGCTATTTATCCCGGCCTTCCTCATATCCTTTTTTAAACTCTGTCTTGGCCCTGGAGAAACTTTCCTTCCAGGTCTTCCAGGATTTCTCAACCCCTTCTTTCAGGTCTTCCCATGCTGATTCACTGGCATTCTTGAGATTTTCCAGCTTTTTTTCAAAGTCCTGACGCTTTTCCCTCAACTCCTGTATTTGCTGCTGATATTTTATCTTTCTCTGGCCGTCAGCCTGATCAGCCTTGGCTGCCAGTTTATCCAGATCAGCATTCCATTCGTCAATCTTGGCCTTGAGTTTTTGAACATAAGCATCTTTTTTACTACTATTCACAAGAAATTCCTCCGTAAGAGTTTAACACATCCACGGGTCATCTGCGCCCTGGACGCGGCCCGGCAAAAATCCACAAAATCAGACCAATAAGCGGCAGAATAAGTATCAGCACTATCCAGAATACCTTTGTACCCGTGGTAGCCCTGCTTTGAAAAGTCTGCACGATTGCCCACACACTGGCAATAAGGATAACAAGGCTTAAAAGCCCGCCAAGTTCAATTCCCATTTTTATCTCCTTTTATATGAGTGAAATCTTCGTAACCGTCCATACCTTGATCAGCGCACCAGGATTGAGACCAGCAGATAGTCATGATCAAACCTAAGACAGCAAACTCGGAATGACAAGAGAGAGAATTAATCTCCTGCCGTGGCCTGCTGAGAGGAATTACAAATATCCAGCTTATCTGGACAGGCCGTAAAAATCTTTATATCCCCTGCAACAATATCATCATAGTTGTAAAATAATATAATTTATAATATACTGTATTAATATGTGAAGTCATTTTTTTCAATCAGGCATTCGTGCCGGATTCTGGTATCCAACAGGAGGTTAAGATCTTGAGCTCCCAGAATGAGAACAACTCCTCGCCATCATGGTACAAAATCAATCCACCGGTTTTTTTTGGTTCTGCCGGAATAATCATCATATTTATAATCTTCACCCTCATTGATCCCGGCAGGGCTAGTGATGTCTTTGGAAGCATCCAGAACTGGATAGTTCAGACAGCAGGCTGGTTTTACATTCTGGCAGTAGCAACATTCCTGCTGTTTGTAGTCTTTCTGGGTCTTTCCAGGTACGGCGACATCAAATTGGGGCCGGATCACAGCTCCCCTGACTACACGTACATTTCCTGGTTTGCCATGCTTTTTTCGGCTGGAATGGGCATTGGGCTGATGTTTTTCGGGGTAGCTGAGCCGGTTATGCATTACTTAAACCCCCCGGTGGGAGACGCCGGTACAATTGAGGCCGCCCGGGAAGCCATGAAAATTACTTTCTTCCACTGGGGAGTCCATGCCTGGGCTATTTACGCGGTGGTAGCAATCTCACTGGCCTATTTCTCTTATCGTCACGGCCTTCCCCTGACTATCCGTTCAGCCTTTTACCCTCTCATTGGTGAACGAATCTATGGTCCTGTGGGACATACAGTAGATATACTCGCTGTATTCGGGACCATGTTCGGAGTAGCAACATCCCTGGGACTGGGGGTAATGCAGATTAACTCCGGTCTGGAATATCTATTTGGAGTGCCCAACTCCATAATGATTCAGATCATTTTGATCATCATTATTACGGCCATTGCCACTGTATCAGTTGTACTTGGTCTGGACGGAGGAATTCGCAGGCTTTCCGAGCTGAACATGGTCCTGGCAATAACTATTGTTGCTTTTGTGCTCATTGCCGGTCCCACCATATTCCTGCTGCAGGCCTTTACTCAGAATGTGGGGACCTATGTGGCTGATCTCATATCCATGACCTTTAATCTTTACGCGTATGAACCTACAGGATGGTTGGGCGGCTGGACCCTGTTCTACTGGGGCTGGTGGATCTCCTGGTCCCCTTTTGTAGGCATGTTTATAGCCAGGGTTTCCAAAGGCAGGACCATCAGAGAGTTTGTCATGGGCGTACTTATGGTGCCCGTAGGATTCACTTTTATGTGGATGACTTTTTTTGGAAACACCGCCCTGCATATGATCCTGGTTGACGGCATCACTCAACTGGGAGACGCAGTAGCAGCTGATACCACCGTAGCCCTGTTCCAGTTTTTTGAACATCTTCCTTTTTCTACCATTGCTTCTCTTCTTGCCACCACTCTGGTGGTAACCTTTTTTGTTACTTCTTCAGACTCTGGATCGCTGGTAGTAGACATGCTCACCTCTGGTGGCGAGGAAGATGCTCCGGTCTGGCAGAGAATCTTCTGGGCCTCTGCCGAAGGCGTGGTGGCTGCGGTACTCCTTCTGGCAGGCGGCCTTGGCGCTTTGCAGACCGCGACAATCGCCAGTGCCCTGCCGTTCACGGTCATCATGGTTTTCATGTGCTGGGGACTATTCCGGGCACTGCGCATTGATGCAGTCAAAAAAAATGCCCTGCAGACAGCCACTATAATGCCTGCCGCCATGACCGCCGGTTCCTGGAAAAAACACCTCAAAACCCTGGTTTATCAGCCCGGAAAAAATGAAGTTGAACAATTCATCCAGAATACTGTTAAACCCGCCTTGACCGAGTTTAAAGATGAACTCCGGAAAAGAAACCTGGAGGCAAGAATCCAGGAAGGAGATGATGGCCGGGTCTGGCTGGAAGTCCTGCACCAGGAAGAAATTGACTTCTTCTACTCTGTAAGGCCTCGTCCTTACATCCCGCCGGCCTTTGCCTTGTCAGACACGCGGAAAAAGCAGACTGAAAAGAGCCGGTTCTACAGGGCGGAGGTCCATTTGAAAGAAGGCGGGCAGGATTACGACATCATGAACTGGAGCAAAGAGCAGATCATTAACGATGTCCTTAATCAATACAACAGACACCTGCAGTTCCTGGATGAAGTCAGATAACGGTAAGCTTGCGGCACGCAGACAGATGGACATGTGGAATAGTTGTCTTTGACTTTTATATTAAAAGTGTAATAGAACTATTTTTAGCTAGACTTCAACTAACAGGTTTGTTGACACTGACTTCTGATAAAGTCGGGGGATTCCATGAATAAATATTGTCTGGTCCAGGACAGGGACAGATGCATTGGCTGCATGAGCTGTGAAATACACTGCAAAGTGATCAACCGCCTTGATCAGGGCCCTTTGCCATGCAGAATTATCACCATAGGCCCCAAAAAAATAAAAGACATGCCCAGAGCGGCATATATATATCTTTCCTGTTTCCATTGTGAAAATGCGTGGTGCGTTAACGCCTGCCCCACCGGGGCCATGCAGAAAAGAGCCGAGGACGGCATAGTCTTTGTGGACCAGGCATTGTGCGTTGGATGCAGGGCATGTATGATCGCCTGCCCCTGGGGTTCCCCGCAGTGGGATCCGGTTTCCAGAAAGGTGGTCAAGTGCGATTTATGTAAAGATCGGTTGAGCCAGGGCCTGGAACCAGCCTGCGTAACAGGATGTACCACCAGATGTCTGAGCCTGGAAAAATTGGATCAATAAACCCGCAATACGGACCACTGTTCATTAAAACAGACGCATTCCAGACTGCTGTCTCAAATGACATGCCAGTCATAACTCGGAGAAACAGCTAGTGACACCAGCATGCAATTCCTGCCAAAATCAGATAGATCTGAAAAAAATTGATCGGATTATCAATGAGCAGTTCGGGGCAAACAAGGAACACCTGATCATGATCATGCAGGCCGTTCAAAAAGAGTGTCAATACCTGCCCAGAGAAGTCCTGGTTCACCTGTCATCCAGGCTGAATGTGCCTCTCACCCAAGTTTACGGCATTGCAACCTTTTATTCCACACTGAGTCTTCAACCCAGAGGCAGGCATATTATTAACATTTGTACAGGTACCGCCTGTCATCTCAAAGGAAGCTATAGAGTGGTCAACCAGCTGGGCAGCAAGCTGGGCATATCCACCGGGGAAACCACAGCGGACAGAATGTTTACCCTGGAAACCGTCAACTGTGTAGGGGCGTGCGCTCTGGCCATGGTCGCGGTTATAGATGACCAATATTATCCGGGAACCAGCGCGGGCAAATTATCAGAGATCATTGATTCTCTGAGTTCAGCCCGGGAAAAGCAGACTCATGAAAACCAGTGAAAATACTATGCCGGATCATCCCAGGCTGAATGATACTGCGGCCCTTGAACAGTACAGAAAAAAACTGGTCAGGGAAAAAGATCCTGATGCCCCGGCAGTTACAGTCTGTTGCGGCACGGGATGTCAGGCAGGCGGAAGCATCGAGGTGGCTGAAGCCTTAAGAGAGGCTCTGGCTGAGTCCCGGGTTGACGGAAGAGTCATCCCCGGACTCAAGACTACCGGCTGTCACGGTTTCTGTTCAAGGGGTCCTCTGGTTCTGTTCAAGCCGCAACATATCTTTTATCAAAAGGTCCGTCCTCAGGACGCCCGGCAGATTGTTCAGGAGACCGTGCTGCAGGGAAGACTTATCAACAGGCTGCAGTACCGCCTCAAAGGCAAGGATCAGGGCTTTGCGGCAACTGTTGAAGACATACCTTATTACAATCGCCAGACCAGGCTGGCGCTAAAGCGCGTGGGCACCATCGATCCCTGTGACATTGAAGACGCCATAGCCATGGGAGCGTACAGAGGGCTGGCTACTGCTTTAGGCTCAATGAAGCCAGTGGACGTCATTGACGAGGTCAAGGCTTCGGGAATCCGCGGACGTGGAGGCGCAGGCTTTCCAGCAGGAATCAAATGGGCTTCATGCGCCAATTATCCTGGCCCGCGTTATGTCATCTGCAACGCTGATGAAGGAGATCCCGGCGCTTTCATGGACCGGTCCATCCTGGAAGGAGATCCCCACAGCGTCCTTGAAGGGATGATCCTCTGCGCCTATGCCATCGGCAGCAGCCAGGGTTATATTTATGTCCGGTATGAATATCCTCTGGCAGTCCGCACCCTGACCACGGCCATCAGTCAGGCGGAAAAACTGGGGCTCCTGGGAGACAATATCATGGGCTCCGGATTTGACTTCCACATCAATATATCCACCGGCGCTGGGGCTTTTGTCTGCGGAGAATCCACAGCTCTCATGGCCTCCCTGGAAGGCAGACCGGGACGGCCCAGGGCCAAGTATATCCGTTCTGCCCGGCGCGGATTCCGTGAACAGCCATCCAACCTGAACAATGTGGAAACATTTGCCAACATTCCTGAAATCGTCTTCCAGGGCGGAGAGTGGTACGCGTCTTTCGGCACAAAAAGATCCACCGGCACCAAAGTCTTTGCCCTGACCGGGGATGTGGTGAATATTGGACTGGTGGAAGTACCCATGGGCACGCCCCTGAAGGAAATCATTCATGATATTGGCGGAGGAATTCCAGGCAAAAAAAAGCTCAAGGCGGTCCAGACCGGAGGACCCTCAGGGGGATGCATCCCGGCCCGCATGCAGGATATCAGCATGGATTTTGAACATCTGGCCGAGGCCGGATCCATTATGGGGTCCGGCGGAATGATCGTCATGAACGAAAATACCTGCATGGTGGATGTAGCCAGATATTTTACCGGTTTCCTATCTGAAGAATCCTGCGGCCAGTGCGTACCCTGCAGGGAAGGACTTAAGCAGATGCTGGAGATCCTGACCCGGATCACCCGGGGAAAAGGCCGGGAACAGGACCTGGATCTGCTCAAGGACTTAAGCAGGTGCATGACTGATTTTTCCCTTTGCGGTCTGGGCACTTCTGCTCCCAATCCTGTACTTTCCACTCTTGGCTACTTTCATGAGGAATACGAAACCCATATCAGGGATAAATTCTGCCCGGCCGGAGTATGTAAAGATCTGTTCTGCCTGGCCATCAATCCGGAAATATGCACAGGATGCACCCTGTGCGCAAAAGTCTGTCCTGCTGATGCCATCCGCGGAGAAAAAAAGAAACCCCATTTTATTAATCAGGATAACTGCATACGATGCGCGGAGTGTTACAGAACCTGTAAATTCAAGGCCATTGAAATCGTGAAAAACCCGGAAGAGGACTTAACACAAAACGAGGCGCACCAGTGATTTGCATTAAAATTAACGACAGGCCCGTACAGGCCGGACAGGATGAAACAATTCTTCAGGCAGCGGCCCGGGCTGACATATATATCCCAACCCTCTGCCACCTGGACATGCTCGAACCTGCGGGTCTGTGCAGGATCTGCACTGTGGAGGTCTTTGACGGAAAACGGACCAGGATGGTCACTGCCTGCAATTATCCCGTCCGCGATGGGATTGAAGTCAGAACTGACACAAAAAAAGTCAAAGAGGGCCGGGCCATGATTTTGGAACTCCTGCTGGCCCGTTGCCCTGATTCAGCAATCATCAGAAAAATGGCCCTGGAATATGGGATTAAAGAGCCCCGCTTCCCTGTGGAAAAACAAGATTGCATTGTCTGCGGACTATGTGTGCGGGTTTGCGAAGAATATGCAGGAAATGTTTTGCTGTTGTCCGGCAGAAGCCATGAAATCACGATTGAACCTCCATTTGGAGATCCTGGCAAAACCTGTATCGGCTGCGGCATGTGCGCTTCTGTCTGCCCCACCGGGATCATAAACATCCAGGAACACAACGGAGAACGCTTTGTTGTTCTGAGAAACAAAGTCATTGGCCGGTTGCGCACTATGACCTGCCCAGGATGCGGAACTCCCACCCAGCCGGAAAAGCTAAGCGCCTGGGTAAGAGAAAAAATGGGGCCTGATTATATTCCAGTCCACCTGGACCTGTGTGATAAGTGCAAGCGCCGGACCGTGGCCGAGCGCATGGCCGCCAGCCAGGAACCCGGCCTGGTGCCCTAGCCGGGCATTGGAACTATCCCTGTCTTCTTCAATATCCCCATAATCCTGCCAGTCTTCGCGGACAACAGCGTTCATCTCCTGCTCAGGGCCGCCTGCTCAAAAACCGCCAGCCTCTCTCTGTAAGGAGGACAGCTGAAAAAAGCAGATCCTGAAACCAGGACATCCGCGCCTTGCTGCACAAGTTCATAGGTATTGTCAGGGGTAACCCCGCCGTCCACCTGGATAAGGGCCTGTGAACCGGTATCCTTTATCATGGCCTTCAGCCGGGCGATTTTTTCCATGCTGAAAGGAATAAACTTCTGCCCTCCGAATCCTGGATTCACGCTCATGATTAGTACCATGGAAAGCTGAGGCAGAATATACTCCAGGACATTTAACGGGGTATGAGGATTAAGAGAGACAGCAGGCCTTGCCCCCAGCCTGGCTATTTCAGATACTGTCCGCTCCAGGTGAACACACGCCTCCGCGTGAACGCACAGCAGGTCTGCCCCGGCCCGGACAAAATCATCCAGATACCTGTCCGGGTTTTCAATCATCAGGTGCACGTCAAAAAACAGATTGCTCTTTTTTCTGCAGGCCTTGATCACAGGGGGACCAAAGGTAATATTGGGCACAAACGCTCCATCCATGATGTCCCAATGCACCCAGGATAATCCGGCTTCTTCCAGATCAGCCAGCTCCCGGCCCAGATGGGCGAAATCACAGGACAGAAGTGAAGGTGAAATAATCACTGGTTTACTTTCTTGCATTAATATCTCCGGTTATGTTGCTGATCATCTGTATTTAATCGCGCTGATGCGCATAAGTTTGTCAAAGGAATGCAGGGCTTCAATGCGTCTGAAGGTTCCGGTACGCCCCCGCATGACCATGGAGTGAGTCCTTGCGCCCTCTCCTGTAAACTCAACTCCATTTAAAAAGGTTCCTCCGGAAATCCCGGTTGCCGCGAAAAAAACATCATCATCTTTAACCAGTTCTTCCAGAGTCAGAACCTGATTGAGATTGTATCCGGCATCTGCAAGGGCCTTTTTCTCCCCTTCAGACTGAGGATCAAGCATGGCCTGCATTTCTCCGCCCATGACCCGAATGGCCGCAGCCGCCAGCACTCCTTCCGGAGTTCCTCCGGTACCCATCATGATGTCAACGTCTCCTCCAGGGGTAACAGCCATAAGGGCTCCGGCAACATCGCCGTCAGTATGCAGCTGTATCCTGGCTCCTGCCTGCCGGATTTCATTGATGAGCTCTTTATGCCTTGGTTTATCCAGGACAAAAACCACCAGATCATCTACTGACTTTCCAGCTGCCCGGGCCACTCTTCGCAGATTTTCAGCCACCGGCATCTTGATATCAACCTGGTACTTGGCCTGGGACGGAACCACCAGTTTTTTCATATAAAAAGCCGGCCCCGGGTTATACATTGTTCCCCTGGGAGCCAGAGCCACCACGGCAATGGCGTTGGGCCGTCCAAATGCCAGAAGCCTGGTTCCTTCGACCGGATCCACCGCCACATCCATTTCCGGACCAGAGCCGGTCCCAAGCTTTTCACCGTTATAAAGCATTGGGGCTTCGTCCTTTTCTCCTTCGCCGATTACCACTGTTCCCTGGATATCCAGGGCATTGAAACTCAGGCGCATGGCATCAACCGCGGCCTTGTCGCCCTCTACTTTATTCCCCCGGCCCAGCCAGCGTGACGACGCCAGGGCCGCCGCCTCAGTAACCCGGACCAGATCAAGGGCCAGATTACGTCCTGGTGCTTCCTGATTCATCATTCTCCTCCTGACAGCTATCCCTGTCTGAAAATAATTTTTATGCTGGTTTGCCTTTTTATTACGGCTAAGCACTGAAAATGTAAGCTGGAACATAGAATAACTCTTTCTGAAATAAAAGCAGAAAAAAATCCCTGTTCTGTAATGAATTTGCCATATCTGACCATAATGTTGATATTCCATCATGGCATCTCTTGATAACCAGGCCTTCAATGTGTATATTAGACACATGTGTAATAAAAAACCAAAATTCCTCAAGCATATCCATTCGGCATTTAACCGGGTGAGTCTGCGTGCTACCCTGCTTATTTACGTGATTGTTCCTTTGGCCCTGGCCCTTGGGTTCACCGGCCACATGGCCCTGAGCGTTCTGGAAAAGAACATAGAAAAAGGAATGCAGCGCGATCTGGAGCTCATAGCCAAAGCCATCCAGCTTCCCCTGAGCTATGCTCTGGAACGCGATGAATCCAAAGCCATATACACGGCCCTGGATTCAGCGTTTTCCATTGGCGAAATATACAGCGCCTACCTTTATGACCAGGACGGCAAGGAAATAGCCCTGGCCGGTTCTCTGGAGTCAGAGCCGCAGAGCGAAAAACTGACCGACTTGATTGATGAAGGTGAAGAACATGGAGGCTACGGTGACGTGGCTGGAAAGGAAGTTTATTCACACTTTATTCCCCTGTTCGATTCCGGAGGAAAAGTAAATGGAATGCTCCAGCTGACCCGCAAGGAAAGCGACTTTATTAACTACATCCGGACCATCAGAATTCAAGGTCAGATAGTTCTGGGACTCAGCCTGCTCATCATGACCGGCCTGGTTTTATTTGGTCAGCATAGAGCCCTGGGCAGGCACATTCAAAACCTTATCACCAGTATGTCCAGGGTAGCTGGAGGAGATCGAAAACACCGCTTCAAGCTTCAGGGTCCCAAGGAAATCGTGGCTATTGGCAGTCAGTTCAATCACATGCTGGACAGCATAGAGATTGCCCAGGAAGAGATCAAACAAAGACGCAGGAAGCAGGAAATCCTCCAGGAAAAACTGCGCAGATCTGAAAAACTGGCTGCCATTGGCAGGCTTTCCGCGGGCATAGCCCATGAACTTGGAACACCTTTAAGCATTGTTACTGCCAAAGCCCAGCGGGCTTTAAGAAAGCAGGATCTTTCCCAGGATACGAAATCCACCCTGACCAGCATCCGCGGTGAAGTCAGCCGCATGGAATATATTATCAGGCAGCTCCTTGATTTCAGCCGCAGCTCCAGTCTTCAGAAAAAACCAGTGTCCCAGAGCATGCTGGCCCGCTCAGCCCTGGCAGGCATTGCTGAAGACGCTGAAAAACTCCAGGTTCAGCTTGAAACGAGAGGCAGGCAGGGTGAGACTTCCATTCTGGTTGATCCGGTACGCATTGAGCAGACACTGGTCAACCTGCTGCGAAACGCTGTTCAGGCAGCAGCTCATGGCAAGGTGATCCTGTCCTGGGGACTGGATAATGGATGGGCCTGGTATCAGGTCGAAGACAGCGGGCCAGGCATTGACGAAGAATTAAAATCAAGGATATTTGAACCCTTTTTCACCACCAAGAACGTAGGGGCCGGCACCGGCCTTGGCCTGTCTGTGGCCCATGGAATAATCGAGGAACATCAGGGAAGGATTGAAGCCGGCAAAAGCAGTCTTGGAGGAGCCTGTTTTCGAATTTTTCTGCCCGGTGAGAACAGCAAATAAACTGTGGCTGGACAGTGGCTGCAGCAAATAAATACATATAAAGAAGGAAACATGCATAAACCCAGTAAAGAAACCGGGCTGACCCGGATACTCATCGTGGAAGACGACAAGGAACTTGGCCTTCTCCTTGGCCAGGAAGTTTTGGATCAGGGAATGGAGTCAAAGTGGGCAGGCAGCGCGGAAGACGCCCTGCGCCTCATGCGGGAATGGCTTCCAGATCTGGTAATCACGGACTTAAGACTTCCAGGCATGGATGGACTTGACCTGCTGCGCAAATCACAGACAGATTTTGCTCAGTCCCTTCCTGATTTTCTGGTTATAACCGCGTTCGGAACCATCTCCAAGGCCGTGGAATCCCTCAAAGCCGGAGCCGAGGACTTCCTGACCAAGCCTCTGGACCTGGACCATTTCATGCTTACTGTAAACCGGATCCTGCGCAATCGAAAGATGCGCAAGGAAATAAGCATGATCAAAAGCCTGCTTGATGATGACGGATTTCATGGCCTGATCGGTAAAAGCAGGCCAATGCGCCTCTTATTCGATCAGATCAAAAGAGTAGCCAGAGCCGACGGTCCTGTGCTCATCCTGGGAGAATCAGGAACAGGCAAAGAACTTGTATCCAGGGCCATCCACGAAGAAAGCAGGCACAGCAATGGGCCTTTTCTGGCAGTCAATTGCGCCGGAGTTCCTGAACATCTCATGGAAAGTGAATTCTTCGGGCACCAGGAAGGGGCTTTTACGGGTGCCAGCAAGACCAGGCAGGGGCTGTTTTCCCAGGCCCGCAACGGCACCCTGCTTCTTGACGAAATATCCGAGATGCCGCTTTTTCTTCAGGCAAAACTGCTGCGCACCCTGCAGGACGGCAAGATCAAACCAGTGGGGGCAAACCATGAACAGGAAACCAACGCACGCATCCTTGCAGCCACCAACTGCGACCTGGCAAAAGAAACAGAACAGGGAAACTTCAGAGAAGATCTTTTCTTCAGACTGGAAACATTTACCCTGAAAATACCCCCTTTGCGGGAAAGAGGAGAAGATTTGGAGCTTCTGGCCGGCAAATTTCTGAAAACTTTTCAGATCCAGACCGGAAAAAACATCAGGGGGTTTGACGGCCAGGCCCTCTCTATGCTTGAAAAATATTCATATCCCGGCAACGTAAGGGAGCTTAAAAACGCGGTGGAACGGGCCGTGACCTTTTGCGATGATAAATACATCAGGCCGGAACATCTGCCGTCCAGGATAAGAGAATCCGGATCCGGACAAGCTTATCCCGGAGTACCACCTGCACAGGATATTCCCGGCGAACAAGGCCCGCTCTTAACTCTTGCCCAGGTGGAGCAGCAGTATATTGACTACGTCCTGGAAAAAGTAAACTATAACAAGAGAAAGGCCGCTTCAGTCCTTGGAATCGGCAGAAGGACACTGTACAGGAAACTGGAACAGTCAGAATCCGGAGACTGATCAGGAAATAATATCAGCTGATATCTTTGCGGCAATGTCATCAGCCAGAGACAGAACTTCAAAAGGCTCCTGGCCGTCAACTTCCTTCACTGTGCCGGGACAGGAATCAGTCATCCAGAAGGCGGCAAACTTCCGTCCGCAGAACCTCTGCCATGATTTATCCGGGAAAACCCCGTGAGTCACATAGGCGCTGACCTTTGCGGCACCTGCCTCCATCAGCGCGTCACGGCATTTGATAAGGGTCCCTCCGGTCATGACCAGGTCATCGACAATAACAACATGCCTGTCCCGGGGCCGGCCTTCCTGGATAATCACCCTGCGTCCATTACCTTCTCTTATTTTATGGGCTGTAATCAATGGATAACCTTCAAACATCCGGCCAAAACGCTTCCATGCCCCCTGATCCGGAAAAGCCACAGCCACATTCCGCATTTTTTTCATCCTTTCAAGCAGCAGCGGAATGGCGGTTTCCAGCCTGGGAATTACATTGTCTGAAAAATAAAACCTCTCCTGCAGGGCGTGGATATCATAGATGATTATCTGGACCGGCCCGGACAGGGTTCCGGGAATATGCGAAAGCATCCTGGCCAGAGTGGATGCCGTGGCTATCTCCCCTTCCTGCTCCACCCGTTCCATGGTCCCGGTGGAAAAATAGGGCAGAACCACCTTTAACGACTGGACAGCCAGCCTGGGAAGTTCGTAAATAACTGACAATTGCCTGAAGATTTCAGACGGGTTTTCAAAAGAGGCCAGGAATACAACATGTCTGTTCCTGAGCTCAGCCGCCCTGCTGATCTTTATGTCCGGGAAACCATCCCTGAATATTTTCCATGAAATTTCACCCGGACGGCAGAGATCATTGTTTTCACACAATCTGTCTGCCACCTCAGCCATCTGAGGACAATGCAGCACTTTTATCATAACAGGCCCCCATGTTTTAACCTGAATCCGTGAAATTGGTACTTTTGAATTTATTGCTTATGCGGGTTTCGGGGT
>JBKHCI010000120.1:0-5198 GCA_046541915.1 Desulfonatronovibrio sp.
GATAAAAGTCATGCATTCAGACATTGACGAACTGGGACACGTGAACAATATAGTATATCTTCGCTGGGTTCAGGACGCGGCAGTAGCTCACTGGCAGGCCCTTGCATCCGCCGGCCATCAGGCCCAGATCTTTTGGGTGGTGCTGCGCCATGAAATTGATTATCTTGCCCCTGCCCGGGAAGGAGACGAAATCATCGCCGCTACCTGGGTAGGACAGGCCAAAAGGCTCAGTTTTCAGAGAAACACTGAAATCATGCGCCGCAATGACCGCAAACTTCTGGCCCGGGCCAAGACTTTCTGGTGTCCCATAAACGCGAACACTGGCAAACCTCAAAGAGTCAGTCAGGAAATTAGAGACCTGTTTTCAGCTTCGTCTCTTTAACTGGCTGACAAAGCGGTTTTTAACAGACAAAAAACAAAAGCCCCCGGCCCAAAGACAATGGAGCATTACGGATGAAACTTTATATATCTTTTCTGATAATAAGCCTGATAATGGCCTGCTCGGTATTTGCCCAGGAAAACGATCTTTCCGGGCTGTCCAGTATAGAGGAGGAGATGGAAAGTATCCGCCAGGAAATGGATGAACTGGCAAAAAACGAGTCTGATCTGCGTGACCGGCAGACCACCAGGATAATTAAGATTGAAGAAGATCTGGAAGCCATCAGACAGGAACTGGCCGGCCGGATTGAGGATGTCAGACAGACCTTGTCCAGTGAACAATCCGTTCTCAGAGAATACATTGAAATTATCAACACCAATATAACCTCTCTGGAAGCCGCCACAGAAGAAAATGAAACAAATCTGCAGCCCCTTGCTTCGAGACTGAAAGAAACAGATCAGGACCTGTCTTCAATAAGACAGGAACTTAAAAAGACCGATGAAAGAATTGCCGGCCTTGACAATACCCTGGAGGATTTCATCGCCTCTACCCAGGCCAGGCTTTCAGAAATAGGAGATGTTCAGCAGATTGAAAAGCGCGTTTCTGATTTAACCTCTGACATTTCCAACACGCGGTCAGATTTTAAGCGGCTCAACTCCAAAGTGGAACAGGAACTGGAAGGAAATCTTGACAGGGTCCGTGAGCTGGAAAAAGACATCCAGCAGGAAATCACAGAGATTTCGCAAAAGATTACCAATTCTGATCAGGGTGTCATGGAAGAGATCCGAGCGGCCCAGTCCAGGATTTCGCAGCTGGATAAATATGTCGGCCAACGCGAACTCTACGGCACAGGAGCTCTCCTGGGGCTTGGAGCATTGCTTCTGCTGGTTGTTTTGCTGGTGGCTTCGTCCAGGAAAAGAATAAAAAAAACCAGCCGCCAGCTTGCAGACAAAGAAGCTGAAATCCGGCAAAAGATAGAAGAACAGGGAGCCATGCTGGATTCGCGGCTGGTTGAACTCCTGGAAAAACAGATCCCCCTTCTACCCTCTTCCGCTGAACAATCTTCTGAGCGCTCCGAGCCTGGCAGATCTGAATGGATTACAGACCATACCCTGGCCATAGTCCTGGGCAATGAAATCTACAGGCTGAAGCAGCGCGGAAAAAAACTGCCTGAACAGACCCAGGGGGTTGATGAACTCAGGACATCCCTGCAAAGACTCTGGGCCGCCTTCAAAGAACAGGGCTATGAAGTGATTGATCTTCAGGACAAAAAATACCATGAGGATATGGAGGCCAGGGCCGAGTTCGTTTTAACCCATGAATTGCTGCCCGGAGAACAGATTGTGTCCAGAGTGATAAAACCATTGATAAAACATAAGGGAGTCACGATTCAGGAAGCTGAAATTGAAGTCCAGGTCGGAGAATAAATTTTATCAGCTAGGCTTTTTAGTTATTATCTGCTTTAACCACAAGAAATTACCCCGGAATGTATAAAAATATCTATTGTCCTACCCAGCATAAAATATCAGGCAGTTATTACACCACTCCTGCCAGATGTCTGCGCACATGCAAACTGTTTCCATGTGATCTTTTTACCCGTGAAGAGATTGAACAATATATTGAACAAGGCTATATAATTGAAACATTTGCCGGATTTAACACAAGGAGAACAAAAATGTACCTTTTCAGAAAAAAAGACGGAAGCCTTATCCCGGCCCCTGAGGATTTTGACCAGCAAAATCCTGGATGGGAAACAATGCAGGATGTGGAAGAAGTATTGTATGTCAGTAAGATACTAATTCCTCAGATCAAACTGGTTCCCAAGCCATCAGCGCCCAGGGAATCTGAAAATAATGTCCGGGAAAAACCGGAAGAAAAGACCACGACCAAGGTCAGACAGCCTAAAAAATAGTAAAGGAGCAGGATATGTTTCTGCAGAAAATAAAATCCCATGGTATTTCCCACCTGTCTTACATCATTGGGGATAAAGGCAGGGCCGCGGTCATTGATCCCAGACGTGACTGCGCGGTTTATCTGGAAATAGCCCACCAGCAGGGCGCACGCATCACCCACATCTTTGAAACCCATCGCAATGAAGATTACGTCATCGGCTCAAAAGAACTGGCTGACTTAACCGGAGCTGAGATTTTTCACGGGGCTGAACTGCCCTTTGCCTATGGCCGGGTCACCTCTGAAGGAGACCGGTTTGAACTGGGGAACATTATCCTTGAGATCATGAAAACCCCTGGTCATACCTTTGAGAGCATCTCCCTGGTCCTTTATGATTCGGGATTCGGACCTGATCCTGTAGCGGTTTTTACCGGGGACGCCCTTTTTATCGGTGATGTGGGGCGCACCGATTTTTTCCCGGACCAGAAAGAAGAAACAGCCAGCCTTCTTTATGACAGTCTGTTCAATAAAATCCTGCCCCTGGGCGATCATGTCATCCTGTATCCGGCCCATGGCTCAGGTTCGGTATGTGGTTCAGGCATGGCTGACCGTGAATTTTCTACTCTGGGATATGAAAGACTGTCCAACCCCCTGCTTAAGGTCTCCAGCCGTGATGAATTCATCCGAATCAAAACAGCTGAATCACATTCCACTCCGCCCTATTTTGCCAAAATGGAAGAATACAACCTAAACGGCCCCCCGGCCCTGGGTGCGCTTTACTCTCCGGCCCCCATGAACGCTCATGATTTTGAAAATTCTCTTGAGCAGGGCATGCTGGCACTGGACCTAAGAAGCGCCCAGGCGTTTGCCGGGGCCTTTATTCCAGGCAGCCTGTGCATTCCCCTGAACATGGTCCCCGCCTATGCGGGATGGTTGCTTTCCTATGAAAGTGACCTGGGGCTGATAGTTGACTCGCCCAATGACCTTGATCAGGCGGTACGCTTTCTTTCCAGAATAGGTTATGACCGCGTCAAAGGCTACCTTTACCAGGAAATGGAGGAATGGTCTGTAAAAGGCAAGTACTTTGACTCCATCCGGGCTGTGTTTGCCGGAGAAATCCAGCACAGGATCAGCAGCAGTCAGAGTTTTACCCTGCTTGACGTGCGAACCAGCGAAGAATTCCAGGCAGGACATCTGCCCGGAGCCCAGCATATTTTCCTGGGCGAACTGGAAAAAAATCTGGATAAAATCAGGGCTCCCCGGCCCCTGACTACTTTTTGCGGAAGCGGGCAGCGAGCAATTATTGCCGCGTCCATCCTCAAAAAGAACGGGTTCCAGGAGGTAGAAAACTGCTTTGGCTCCATGCAGGCCTGCTCCCAGGGTGTTTGTGAAATCGTAAAGGAATAGTAATTATTCATAGTAGTCATGGGGCGGTCCTGAATATTGGTTTACATATTACTCTTTAAATCTTGTCCCTTGCCTGCTGTACTTTGCAACTGCTCCATGCGCCTTGAATATAGTTTACAAACAGGCCGGTTTTGGCTACTTCTTGTCTGGCTGACCATAATATATGGTGAATAACTGCTGATTTTACCCATCTAACCGTGCGAGGTAAGATATGATGAAACCTGGATCCAAGCTTTATTTAGGGTTTTTTATACTGTTTTTCCTGCTGATCATGAGTGGTTGCGGCTCTGACGAAGCAACTGAAGACGAGGTCCAGACCGGGGCTGAAAGCAGTCAGAAAACCTACAACCTTTCCATGGCCACTTTCTGGCCTGCCACCGCTTTTCAGGTTGATAAAATGCACAGATTGTGGATAGATGAGGTGGAAAAACGCACCAACGGACAGGTAAAGATTACGCTTCATCCCGGAGGAGTGCTTTTGGGAGCGCAGGAAATATACAACGGAGTAGTAAGCGGCGTGGCTGATATAGGTACTACCTGCCCTTCATACACCACTGGCATGTTTCCCCTTATTGAGGCGTTTGAACTTCCAGGACACCGCAACGTTAACGCGCAAGCGGCATCCATGACCATTAATGAAGGCTACAAAAAAATCAAACAGGAAACCGGAATAGATGAATTTGATGACGTCAAGGTTCTTTTTCTGTGGGCCACAGGACCTGGAAACATCATGTCCAAAAAACCGGTCAGAACTCTGGAAGATATGAAGGGTCTGGAAATCCGGGCTGTGGGCGGAACCATTCCCACTATAGAAAGCCTTGATGCTACCGCCCATGCCATGCCCATGTCTGAATCATATCTGGCTCTGGATCAGGGACTGGTCCAGGGCATCCTGGCCCCCAATGAAACTCTAAAGGCCTTCAGGCTGTCTGAAGTGATCGACTACATCACCAATACTCCTTTTTTATATAATGTCGCCTTTATAAAGATTATGAACAGAGATACCTGGAATTCCCTGCCCGAGGAAGTGCAGGTGGTGTTTGAACAGATGAACGACGAATTTGTCCTGCAGTACTCCAGCATGATGGACGATTTCTCAGAAGACATCCTGGATCAGGCAGTTCAGGAAGACAATATAGAAGTAATCAATCTTTCAGATGAGGAAAAACAGAGATGGCTGGATCAGATTGAACCTGTGGTCCGGAACTGGACCACAAAAAGAGAAGATCAGGGTCTGCCGGCCAGCCAGGTTGTGGATATTGCCGGAGAGCTGGATGAACAGTACTCTGACAAGTACAAGGACTAGTTTTTGCCGCTGTTTACTTCCCCGAAGCAGGCCTGTTTTGGCACCGTGTTGAAAAGGTCCTTATTCAACCGGCTGTTCAAAACAGGCCTGCTTCGGGGAATTCTTTTGCCTTCTGACGGCCGGATCACAGCCGGATTCTGAACCACTTTTTTTCCCATTTAGGGAACGCTAAGCCCAAGCTCGGCATCTTAACTCTTTACTCTTAACCTTGTACCT
>JBKHCI010000121.1:0-5188 GCA_046541915.1 Desulfonatronovibrio sp.
TAACCCTTGTGTGCTGCTGTAAATTCAAATTCATGCCTGTGAGAAATAAGTATTGATCTTTCCTGCGAACATAAAAACCAGCTAAATGAAAAAAATTAAAATTTTTACCAGAAGCCTGGGATGTCCTAAAAATCTTGTGGATACAGAAAACATCCTGGGCGGCTTTGGATCGTTATACGAGCCTGCCCAGGACATTTTCGGCTGTCAGGTGGTTCTTATCAATACCTGCGCCTTTATTCAGCCGGCTGTGGAAGAATCCCTGGATGTGATTTTTTCAGCTTATGATGATATAAAGGGGCTGGAAAATCCTCCTTTGCTGGTTGTTACCGGCTGTCTGGTTTCCAGATACGGGTCAGGGCTAGGCTCTGAAATCCCTGAGGCTGATATCTTTGCCAGCATCCGTGAGCAGAAAAAACTGCCCGGACTTATCCTCAAAAGACTGGGGCAGAGCATCTCCATGGTTTCACCGGCTCGAAAGGTGAGCACTCCAGGCAGTTACGCTTTTCTTAAGATCAGCGAGGGATGCAACAATAAGTGTTCTTTCTGCACCATTCCCTCCATCCGGGGCAGGCTTAAATCCAGTCCAGTGGATGATATAGTCGCGCAAGCCTCCAGCCTGCTTGAACAGGGAGTAAAGGAGCTTGTTGTTGTGGCCCAGGACAGCACTGCCTATGGCCGGGATATTGGTTATACACCCGGCCTGGCCGGACTGCTTCAGGAGCTTTCCGGCCTGGAAGGGTTAAGACGGCTGCGCTGTATGTATATGTATCCTTCAGGTCTGGACAGAAAATTACTTGAGGGGATTGCCCGGATAGGAGAGCCGGTTGTACCCTATTTTGATGTTCCTTTTCAGCATTCTCATCCGGATGTACTAAAAAGAATGGGCCGGCCATTCAAGGATGATCCCCGCAAGATCATTCAGAGAATCCGGGATGTTTTTCCTGAATCCGCCCTGCGGACAACGCTAATCACGGGTTATCCAGGAGAAACCCGGGAGCATTTTGAACACCTGCTTGAATTTGTTAAGGAAGCCAGGTTTCAGCATCTGGGTGTGTTTCCTTTTTATTCTGAAGCCGGTGTCCGGGCCAGCACCTTTTCAGGTCAGATTTCTCCGGAGATTCGGGAAAAAAGGGCCCAAAAGGTCATGTGTCTTCAGAAAAAGATCAGTCGCCAAGGACTGAGAGTTTATAAAGACCAGCTGCTGGATATCCTGGTTGATTCACCGCACCCGGAGTGGCCCGGCCTGTTTACCGGCAGGACCTGGTTCCAGGCTCCGGATGTTGACGGGCTGACCTATGTCAGCGGACCGGACACAGGACCGGGTCAGATGGTCAGGGCCAGGGTGCAGGAAACCAAGGACTACGACCTTATTGCTCTGCAGGATTAATCAAAGCAGGTCAATGACTCTTGCCATATTTTTTTAAAATAACCATTATTTTTGTTGTCAATGCACAAGATGTCTGATACTTGTGCTGAAATTTATTCGAGTGTTAGGGGGAAATTTCTATGCAAAACACAACCAACGTGGCTGAAATGAACGAAAGTTCAGAAAACGAAAACATTAACAACAAAAGCTTACAAGACGACAATCTTGCAGACCAGAATTTGGAAGATGAGAATTTTGAGGGAGATCTGGACTTTGAGTCCGCCCTGGAAGATTATCTCAACGCCGATTTCGGGGAAGTCCAGGAAGGGGGCATCGTCACTGGAGAAGTGGTCAAAGTTGAGAAAGACTACATCCTTGTAGATGTATGCTTTAAATCCGAAGGTCAGATTCCTTCTTCCGAGTTCACTGACAGTGAAGGCAATATTACTGTTAAGGAAGGCGACAAGATCGAAGTCTTTGTGACCAATAAAGACGAGAAGGAAGGCATTATCACCCTTTCCAGGGAAAAGGCCAAAAGGGTTAAACTGCTGGATGACCTTGAAGAGATCCTGGAGAATGAAACCACCATTAAAGGGCGCATAGTCAAGCGCATCAAGGGCGGTTATAATGTTGATCTGGATGGACTGGAGGCCTTTCTGCCCGGTTCTCACGTGGATCTTCGTCCAGTTCCGGACATGGACGCCCTGGTGGATCAGGAATTTGATTTCAGAATACTTAAGATCAACCGCAGGCGCAGCAATGTCATTATTTCCCGCCGGGTTCTTCTGGAAGAAGAAAGACAGTCCATGAGGGAAGAGCTTTTGAATTCCATTGAAGAAGGCCAGATAGTTTCGGGCAAGGTAAAGAATGTAACCGAGTACGGAGTGTTTATTGATCTGGGCGGTCTGGACGGGCTTTTACATATCACTGACATGTCCTGGAAGAGGATTCGTCATCCCAAGGAAATGGTTCAGGTGGGAGATGATCTTGAACTGAAGGTCCTCGGCTTTGACGCGGATGAAAAAAAGGTTTCTCTGGGTCTAAAACAACTGGTGGATGATCCATGGGAAAATATTAATGAAAAGTACCCGGAAGGCGCAAAATTCACTGGAAAGGTTACTAACCTGGCTGATTACGGAGCCTTTGTGGAACTTGGGGACGGAGTCGAAGGCCTGGTCCATATCTCTGAGATGTCCTGGACACGGAAACTCAGGCATCCATCCCAGATGGTCAAACCCGGCGATGAAGTTGAAGTGATTATTCTGGGAATAGATCCGGAGCGCAAGCGCATATCTCTGGGTATGAAGCAGGTTAATCCCAATCCCTGGGATGTTGTTGCTGAAAAATATCCTGAAGATACCATCCTGGAAGCCCCCATCAAAAATATTACGGAATTCGGCCTGTTTATCGGTATTGAGGACGGCATAGACGGTCTTATACATGTTTCTGACATGTCATGGACCAAGAAAGTCCGCCACCCTTCAGAAATGTTCAAAAACGGTGAACTGGTCCGGGCCAAGGTCCTGACAGTGGACAAGGAAAACGAAAAATTCACCTTGGGCATTAAACAGCTTACAGAGGATCCATGGCTGGAAGTTCCCAACCATTATCCCGTGGGAACCAATATTACCGGCAAGATTACCAATATTACTGATTTTGGTCTCTTTGTCGAGGTTGAAGAAGGTATTGAAGGCCTGGTGCATGTTTCTGAAATGAGCCGCAAGAAGATAAAGAGTCCCAAAGAATCTTTTGAAGAGGGCCAGGAAATCCAGGCTAAAGTTATCCACGTAAGCGCGGATGAAAGACGGCTTGGCCTGTCCATCAAGCAGCAGCAGGAAGAAGAAGACAAGAAAAGAGGCGGAGAACAGCGGGCCAAAACCTCTGCAGCTCCCTCGGGCAGCAACCTTGGTGATCTCATAAGACAAAAACTGGAAGCAGGGGATGGAGAAGATCAGTCAGAATAAGTTCAGCCAGAGACACCCTCTTGCTTTTGGATTCATGTTGATAATAGCGGCTGTGGCGACCTTTATGGTGGCCATGGCCGTTTTTAATTTCCTGTTTCTGGGTGACAGACCGGGGTTTCGTGCCGGAGATACAATCGGAGTTGTCAATGTAAGTGGATTGATTACTGATTCCCGGGAAGTAGTGGACTGGATAAATAAGCTTGAAGAGGATGATTCAATCAAGGCGGTGATCGTCAGAATTGATTCCCCGGGAGGAGTGGTGGGCCCTTCGCAGGAGATCTTCGCAGCAGTGAAGGACCTGGGTCAATCCAGGCCGGTTGTAGCCTCCATGGGAGCTGTGGCAACATCGGGTGGTTATTACGTGGCCAGTGCAGCTCATAAGATAGTCTCCAATCCAGGCACGCTTACCGCCAGCATAGGGGTCAAGGCCAACCTGACCAGCATGCAGGAGCTCATGCAGAAAATCGGGATAGAAGATCAGACCGTCTACAGCGGCAAGTATAAGGACGCCGGTACCATGACCAGGCCTTTGACTGATGAAGAAAGGGCCTATTTTCAGGAATTAATGGATGATATGCATGAGCAGTTTATCCAGGACGTGGCCCAGGGAAGAAATATGAGTTTTGAAGAGATGGCCCGGCTTGCCGACGGCAGGGCCATGACCGGCAGGCAGGCCCTGGAAGCCGGGCTGGTGGATGTCATGGGTGGAATGAATCAGGCCGTTGATACAGCCAGGGAAATGGCTGATTTGAAAAAGGATGTGACTCTGCTGGAAGGACCTGTTCAAAAGGTATCTTTTCTGCGCAGGATACTGGGGAATTTTTCAGTGGAAGGGAGCCTTTCAGGTCCCAGATGGGTGTTTTCCTATGAGTAACTGTCAATCCATAATTTCGAATGTCCGGCAGGGCGGCCGCGTCAACCGCGCCCAGGCCCTGGAGCTGGTCTGTACAGCCACCGTTCATGATCTGGGTCAGGCAGCTTACGAGCGCAGAACCAGACTTTACGGCCAAAAGGCATTTTTTGTCTATAATCAACACCTTAACTTCACCAATGTCTGCGCCAATGCCTGCCGGTTCTGCGCGTTCAGCAAAAGACCGGGGCAAAGCGGGGCATATACCCTGAAAATTGATGAGGCAGCCGGGGCAGTGGGGGCCAGGGCTGATGAGCCGGTGGATGAAATTCATATTGTGGGCGGTCTTAATCCGGATCTGGATTATGATTATTATCTGAGACTGCTTGAAGCCGTTAAAAAGGCCCGTCCCCAGGCCAGGATCAAGGCCTTTACAGCAGTGGAAATTGCTTTTCTGGCGGATAAGTATGGTATTTCCTACAAAAAGATATTGTCGGATTTTACAGATTCCGGACTGGACGCCCTGCCCGGTGGAGGAGCTGAGGTTTTTTCCCCGCAACTCAGACAGAGGCTCTGTCCGGAAAAAGTGTCCGGGGATAGGTGGCTGAAGATTCATGAAACCGCTCATGGCCTGGGAATCCCGACCAATTGTACCCTGCTGTTTGGACATATTGAAACCTGGGAGGACAGAATAGATCACCTGCTGGCCCTCAGGGACCTGCAGGATAGAACCGGAGGCTTTTTATGCTTTATTCCCCTGCCATACCAGCCAGGACATAATGAACTGGGGGCTGCGGGGCCGGATGGAATTGACATGATAAAGATGACCGCCATGGCCAGGATTGTGCTGGATAATATCCCCCATATCAAGGCTTACTGGGCTTTTTCCGGGATCAAGGCAGCACAGGTATGTCTCTGGTACGGAGCGGATGATTTTGACGGGACCATTGTGGAGGAAAAGATAGGCCACGCGGCCGGTGCTGATTCACCAAGGGGTTTAACTGTTGA
>JBKHCI010000020.1:0-20295 GCA_046541915.1 Desulfonatronovibrio sp.
TTGAGTCCTTTTTTTTTGCCTGCTATGTATGATCAATGATGCTTAACAATTCCAGGACTGACCTATGATCTGGCGACTGTATAGCATGTTGTCTAATATTTTTAATTCAGGACCTGCATTCAAACCTTTTCACTCAAGGAGGAAATGATTCATGTCTTCAGTAGGCTTTCTAGCTTTTTTAGCAGCTATTCCCATTATTCTTGCTCTGGTACTTATGGTTGTTTTCCGCTGGCCGGCTACAAAAGCCATGCCTTTATCCTGGCTGGCCTCTGCTCTGGCAGGAATCATTTTCTGGCAAATGCCTGTGGGATACGCAGCCGCTTTGTCCATTCAAGGGGTAATAACAGCCACAGGTATCTTGATTATTGTTTTCGGGGCCATTCTGATTCTCATGACCCTGCGCGATTCAGGAGGGATGGAAACCATTCAGAGCGGGATGCAGGATATTTCTCCGGACATGAGAGTGCAGGCCATAATCATTGGTTATCTGTTTACTGCATTTATTGAAGGTGCTGCGGGCTTCGGCACCCCGGCTGCCCTGGCCGCTCCCCTGCTTCTGGCTCTTGGTTTTCCTCCCCTGGCCGCGGCTATTATCTGTCTGACTTTTAATTCCTTTCCTGTCACCTTCGGAGCGGTGGGCACGCCCATAATTCTCGGGCTGAGCTTTCTGCGCGACCTTGTTCAGAGTGCTGTGTCCAGTGGTGCCGGAGCCCTGAACTTCACGGATTATGAATCCTTTGGCATGCTGGTGGGTCAATGGTCGTCTCTGCTGCATCTGCCCATGATTATCATTCTGCCAATATTCATGCTGGGCTTCATAACCAGGTTTTTCGGCCCCAACCACTCCTGGTCTGATGGGTTTGCAGCCTGGAAATTCTGCGTTTTTGCCGGTGTATCCTTTTCTTTGCCCTATCTTTTCTTTGCCTGGTTTGTCGGACCTGAATTTCCTTCCCTCATCGGCGGACTTCTGGGGCTTGGCATAGTTGTCTGGGGAGCCAGGAAAGGCATAGCCGTACCAAAGGATGTATTTACCTTTGGTTCCCAAAAGGCCTGGGACCCTGAATGGACAGGAACGGTCTCGGTTACTGAGGGCAGTAAATATAAAGCCAGTATGAGTCAGTTCAGGGCCTGGTCTCCCTATATGCTTATCGGTCTTATCCTGGTTTTAACCCGTATTGATGAACTTGGTCTTAAAGGTCTGCTGTCATCTATTACCATCAGCTTCGATAATATTCTGGGATACGAATCTGTGAGCGGATCCATTGCTGTACTTTATCTGCCGGGGACCATTCCTTTCATGCTGGTGGCCTTGCTGACTATTTTTATTCACAGGATGAGCACCGATCAGATCAAAAGTGCCTGGACTGACGCATTTAAACGCATGAAGAACCCGACCATAGCCCTGTTTTTTGCGGTGGCCCTTGTTTCAATTTTCAGAGGTTCAGGGGTGGATGATGTGCTTTTAAATCCCAATTCCTATCCATCCATGCCTCTGGCCATGGCAGAAGCTATAGCAGCTATTGCAGGTCAGTCCTGGCCCATGTTTGCAGGATTTGTAGGAGGACTTGGCTCATTTATAACCGGATCCAACACCGTTTCCAACCTGCTTTTTGCCGAGTTTCAATGGGGCATGGCGTCCCAGCTTGACCTGCCCCATCAGATTATTGTCGCGGCCCAGGCAGTGGGCGGAGGTTTCGGCAATATGGTATGCATCCACAATATTGTGGCTGTATGCGCAGTGGTCGGACTTTCCGGCAAGGAAGGGCTTATACTTAGAAAGACCTTCTGGCCTTTTGTCCTCTATGGTCTGGTGACCGGTGTGATAGTCACTCTGATGAGCTTTGTGTTTTTTCCTGACCTGTATTAATATCACCAGTACATTTTGGTCCAGATCTGAACAGGTCTGGACCAAAATAAATCTGTTCCTACAAGGAGATTCTAATGCCGAGCCGGAACTTGCTGAAAGAATTTGAAAGACTGGTGGGCAGGGATAACGTGATGACCGATGAATCAGATCTGCACGCCTATTCATATGATTCTGCCGTGCTGGATCAGGTGAGTCCGGACGTGGTGGTCAGGCCTGCCAGCTCCGAAGCCCTGGGGGGAGTAGTCAGGCTGTGTAATGAAAATGGTCTTAAGCTGACAGTTCGAGGTGCTGGAACAAATCTTTCAGGCGGAACTGTTCCTCATGTTGGAGGAGTAGTCTGTCTGACCACGGCTCTGGATAAAATCCTGGAAATCAATCAGGAAGATCTTTACGCAGTAGTTCAGCCCGGAGTGATAACTGCGAAATTCGCTGCCCAGGTCGCATCCAGAGGACTGTTGTATCCACCTGATCCAGGATCCCAGGCTGTTTCAACCCTTGGTGGAAACGTGGCTGAAAATGCCGGAGGGCTCAGAGCCCTCAAGTACGGGGTCACCAAGGATTATGTCATGGGGATTGATTTCTTTGATGTTAATGGAAATCTGGTGAGTACCGGGGCCAGGACGGTCAAGTGTGTTACCGGATACAATCTGGCTGGACTCATGATCGCTTCTGAAGGAACTCTTGGAGTATTTGAAAAGTTGATACTCAAATTGGTTCCCCCTCCCAAGGCCATAAAATCCATGATGGCTGAATTCGATAATGTCCAGGCCGCCTCCCAGGCTGTATCCTCCATTATTGCAGCCAAAATTGTGCCGGCCACCTTGGAGTTTATGGATAATTTCACCATCAGAACCGTGGAGAATTTTCGAGGCGCGGGCCTGAACACAGAAGCAGCAGCGCTTTTGCTTATTGAGGTGGACGGTCACCCTGCCCAGGTGGAAGACGATGCAGCACAGATTGTGGATATATGTAAAGAGCATGGGGCTGTTAAAGTCAGGCAGGCAGAAAGTGAACAGGAGCGGTCCGCAGTCTGGCAGGCCAGAAGAGACGCTCTGCCCGCTCTGGCCAGGGTTCGCCCCACCACTGTTCTGGAAGACGCTACCGTGCCCAGGTCAAAGATCCCGGCAATGATGAAGGCCCTGGAGCGTATAGCCGGTGAATTCAATTTGACCATAGGCACATTCGGGCATGCAGGGGACGGCAATCTTCATCCCACCATCCTGACTGATAAACGCGATGCCCAGGAATGGAAGAGGGTCCAAAAGGCCATAGACGCAATTTTTGATGAAGCCCTGGCCCTGGGCGGGACCCTTTCCGGGGAACACGGCATTGGTCTGGCTAAAGCAAAATATATGCACCTTGAGCAGGGTACTGCAGCCATTGAATACTCCAGAAAGCTTAAAAAAGCTATGGACCCCAGGGGAATTCTCAATCCCGGCAAACTGCTGGGCCCTTTGCTGAGCTGAAAATTAAGAGGAATAATTTATGGCTGATATCAAACATCTGGCAGACATGCTTAAAGAGCTGGATGATCTGCTCACAAGGTGCATGCGCTGCGGGCTTTGCCAGGCTCAGTGCCCGGTGTTTGCCAGGACCGGCCGGGAAACCGATGTAACCAGGGGCAAGCTTGCTCTTATTTCAGGACTTGGCCGGGAGATGATCAAAGACCCGGCACAGGTTAAGGAAAGGCTTGAGCGGTGCCTGTTATGCGGGACATGTCAGGTCAATTGTCCGTCCGGGGTTCAGGTTTCAGATATTTTTCTGCGGGCCAGGGCAATCCTGAACGGATATCTTGGCCTTTCCCGCTCCGAGAAGATCATTTTCCAGAGGCTTCTCACTCACCCAGGGCTCATGAACAGACTTGTTTCTCTTGGAGCTTCATTTCAGGGCCTTTGGAGCAAGGAAGCCGATTCCGCCATTGGTACTTCCTGTGCCCGTTTCAATACGCCGTTGATCAAGGATCGTCATTTTAAAAAACTGGCCGGGAAACCTCTGCACAAACAGGCCCCAGGCTTAGATTCACAGCCTGGTTCATCAAAACTGCGGGTGGCCTTTTTTCCTGGTTGCATCACGGATAAGATTTTTCCGGAAACAGGCCTGGCTGCCCTGAAAATTTTGAAACATCACCAGGTGGGTGTATATATGCCTGAAGGACAGGCATGCTGCGGTATACCCGCGCTTTCCGCAGGAGACAGCAAGGCTTTTTCCAGTCTTGTGAGTCTCAATGTTAAGCTTTTTTCTTCGGCCACATGGGATTATCTGCTAACTCCATGTGCCACGTGCACCTCCACCATCCGCAATCTATGGCCGAAGTTTCATAAGGGGGATCTAAGCAGTGTGGTTCCGGAAAAGGTCATGGATGTAAGTCAGTTTCTTGTGGATGTGCTGGGAGTTGAGGGTGTTGATACTCAAGAAAGTCAGGAAAAGGTTGTCTACCATGACCCGTGTCATTTGCGCAATTCACTGAAAATTACAACCCAGCCCAGGACAGTTATCAGCGCAGCAGGACGCTACTCGGTTGCTGAACTGCCCGGGGGGCCTTCCTGCTGCGGGTCGGGAGGGAGCTTTAATCTCAAGCATTATGAACTGTCCACAGAAATTGGTCAGCAAAAAGCCAGGGATATTGCCGCTTCAGGGGCTCAGATTGCGGCCACTGCATGTCCGGCCTGTATGCTTCAGCTGTCTGACATGCTCTCAAGGCAAAATATTTCCATACCTGTAAAACATGTCCTCGAGATTTATGCTCAGTCCCTGTAACAGACTTAAGTCAAGAGGTGACAAGTGCAAAAAGAAATGGTGAATGAATTTACTGCAAGGGCTGAAGCGGTCTCGGCAGTGGTCAGGAACATCAGCAACATGCAGGAAGCATTGGAATACACTGTTAGAATCTGTGATGAAAAAGAAGCCTGCCAGATGCTTTTGTCCGGATGTGAACTTCCGGTGTCAGATGCTGCAGCTGAAATATGTGAGCTGTCTGCCGGTGAAAAAACCATTGCCGCACCAGCCCTTGATAAGGAAGCTTTGAATCAGCTACAGACCCTGGCTGAAAAAATGGATTTCAAGGTGATTGATGCAGGTCTGCGCAGATATGTATCCGGCGTTGATGTGGGCCTTGCTGTGGCTGATCTGGGCCTGGCTGAGACCGGCACCGTGGTTCTGGAGTGCACTTGCGAGGATCTGCGGCTTTGCACCATGCTTAGCGAGGTCAATATTCTGATTTTGCCCATCTCGCGAATGCGCTCCAGCGCAGATGAAGCTGAAACAGAGCTTTCATCCATGATGAAAAATGGTTCGGCCTACCTGTCCTTTATAACTGGAGCCAGCCGGACTGCGGATATTGAAAGGGTCCTGGCTCTTGGAGTGCATGGGCCGCTTGAACTCCACATTCTGCTATGGGAGGACTCCTGATGCTCCAAGCTGACAATATCAAAGAATATTTAAGTGAAATTGAAGAAGCACTGCAGAATGATTTTCAGCGCAAAACCCTGGATATATTTGCCGTGGCTTATCGCAATGGCAGGGCCAACGCCTTCAGCGGTATTGATATATCCAGTCTGGTCCAGGAAATAGCCCGGTCCAAAGATGAATCTCTGGCCCGCATGGATGAGCTTTACAGGCAGTTCAAACAAAAGGCTCAGTCCCTGGGGGTACATGTCCATCTCGCGGCAGATGCGAGGGAAGCCAACAGAATCATAGCTGATATTGCCAGGAAAAATAACTGCAGCAATATTGTCAAAGCCAAGTCCATGACTGCGGAAGAAACCCACTTGAATACATGGCTTGAAAAAGAAGGGCTGAAGGTGGTGGAAACGGATCTGGGAGAATGGATAATCCAGCTCAGAAAAGAACCTCCTTCACACATGGTCCTGCCTGCCATCCACCTTTCGCGTTATCAGGTAGCTGATCTTTTTGAGCAGGTGACCAGAAAGAAGCAGGATTCAGATATATTCAAGCTGGTCAAGGTGGCCAGAAGGGAGCTTCGAAAGGAGTATGTTCAGGCGGATATGGGCATTACCGGGGCTAATTTTGCTGTGGCTGAGACCGGTACTCTGGGCATTGTGACCAATGAGGGCAATGCCCGTCTGGTTACAACCCTTCCCCGGGTACATGTTGCACTGGTGGGCCTGGAAAAACTTGCCCCCCGGCTCGGGGACGCCTTGCGTCTGCTTAAAGCCCTGCCCAAAAACGCCACAGGGCAGCAGATTACTTCATACGTTACCTGGCTGACCGGACCCAGCGAGTGCCAGGACTCCCCTGAAGGAAAAAAGATCATGCACATTGTCTTTCTGGACAATGGGCGCAGAAAACTTGCCAAAGATGAAAATTTTTCCCAAGTCCTGCGCTGCATCCGCTGCGGAGCCTGCGCCAATGTCTGCCCTGTTTACCGCCTGGTGGGAGGACATAAATACGGTTACGTCTACATAGGGGCCATCGGCCTGGTCCTGACCTATTTTTTTCACGGAAAGGAAAAGGCCAGACTCCTGGTGCAGAACTGTGTAAACTGCGGGGCCTGCAAAGAAGTTTGCGCCGCCGGAATAGACCTGCCAAGGCTGATCAAAGATATTCATGCCCGTATTCTGGACGAGGATGGTCATCCCCCAAAATCCAAACTGCTGGCCATGGTTTTGAAGAACCGCAGACTTTTTCATACTTTGCTCAAGAATATGCGTTTTGCCCAGTTGCCTTTTGCGGACCGCGAAGCCCGTTATGTCCGGCATTTGCCGTCCATATTCATGAAGGGCCAGGATTTCAGAAAGCTGCCCATCCTGACAGATATTCCCTTCAGGGACAGGTGGCCCTCCACAAAACCGGCTGTGGCAAAACCGAAAATTAAAGTTGGTCTTTTTTCAGGCTGCGCTGTGGACTTTATTTATCCGGAACAGATGGAGGCAGCGGTCAAAGTCATATCCAAAGGCAAAGCTATTTCACAGGATCATCCTGAGGATCAGACCTGCTGCGGACTGCCTGCTTTGATGATGGGCGAGAAAGAGGCGGCCCGGGAGACTGCCCGGCAGAACCTGAAGGCTTTTTCCGAGGCAGAGTTTGACTATATTGTCACCCTTTGCGCTTCGTGTGCCGCCCATCTCAAGCATAGTTATCCCAAGCTTCTTGAAGGTGAAAAAGGCCTTGAACCGAAACTGAAAGCCTTTACAGAAAAAGTCATGGATTTCAGTTCCTTTGTCAGGGATGTTATGCGTGTTTCTCCCATGCTTTTTAAAAAAAGCGGCCAAAAGGCGGGATATCACGCGCCATGTCATCTCTGCCGGGGACTTGATGTGCGGGAGGCTCCAAGGGCCAACATTAAAATGGTTCATGAATATGTTGCCACTGACGAAGAAGAAGTCTGCTGCGGATTCGGGGGGAGTTACTCTCTGAATTTTCCGGCAGTGTCCAGGACTCTTTTATCCAAGAAAATGGCCAACCTTCAAGCCGGAGGCATAAGCGTGGTGGGGACTGACTGCCCCGGCTGCGTGATGCAGATCCGCGGAGGTATGGCCAGACAGGGTCTGGATATTGAGGTCAGGCATGTGGCTGAACTCATGGCAAAACAGCTCAAATCACAGACCTGAACAGTACAGCCAGATGTCAAAGGCCCTTGAAAAGAGACAAGGGGCAAGGAACAGGGCGGATATTATTCATGTCGTCAGTAAACAGTGTTTTGATTGATAATTTTACCACTTACCAGGCAACACTGCGGTCGTGTCTGGATAGTTTGGGAGTGGCCGGGGTGCTTAAAAGAAGGAAACTGGTCATTATCAAGCCCAATCTGGTCAATGCCTCTCCTTTTCCTGTGACCACGCATCCCGACATGGTCCGGGCTCTGGTGGAGTACATCCGCAGGCATTCCAAAGCCAGGCTGGTCATTGCTGAAGGATGCGGAGACGCCCACCTTGAAACTTTTGATGTCTATGCGGCCCTTGGATATGACCGATTGGCCCGGGAATACGGCCTGGAACTTCTGGATCTCAACCATGAACCATGCAGACGACTCAAAAATCCTTTATGTAAGGTTTTTCCGGAAATATATCTTCCGCGTACAGCCTTGGCAGGATTCCTGATATCCTTGCCCGTGCTCAAAAGGCATTCCCTGGCCCAGGTGACCCTGGCCATGAAGAATATGCTTGGCCTTGCTCCTCCTGGTCATTATCAGAAGGGCGGCAGCTGGAAAAAGTCATTGTTTCACACCCGGATGCACAGCTCCATCTTCGAGCTGAATATGTACCGAAAGCCTGATTTGTCCATTATCGATGCCAGTGTGGGCATGGCTGAATATCATCTTGGCGGCAGAATTTGTGATCCACCAGTAAACAGGATCGTGGCCGGATTTGACCCGGTGGCGGTGGACTCTTCTGGTGCCGGTCTCCTCGGCCTGTCCTGGAAGGATGTCCCTCATATCCGTATGGCAGACCGAGTGCTTGGCAATGCCTACGAAGGGCAGCCCCAAAGAAGATAAATAAACTGCAGACCGCCGGTTGAAACCGGGGCGTCAGTTCGTTGTCCTGTTTTCAAGGCATGTGCGTCCGGAAATATCTGACTATTTTCTTTTTTTTAAAAATATTTGTTGACAAAGCTGAATAAATAAAATTATATCCACTTCCATGTTAAACAATACTAAGAACTTCAGCCACACCTATACCAATTTTTATTTTTGGTATTTTTATTTTAACAGGACCTGTGGTCTGGAGGGAGAGTATTAGTCTAGCACACTTTTAAACTTACAATCCAAAGGGCCGCAGGCAACAGCCGGCGGCCCTTTTTTTGTATCAGAAATCCGGGCCTCCGGAAGCTCTGGGCCTCTAAAAACCAAGGAGGAAAAAGAGATGCATCTGGGAAAAGCAATCAGGCTGGAAAGGATTTTCAACCGCAATACCGGCAGGACAATTATTGTACCTCTGGATCACGGAGTCACAGTAGGTCCCATTCACGGTCTGGTGGATCTAAGGGCGACCATCAGGAAAATTGCCGAGGGCGGAGCCAATGCCGTGGTCATGCATAAAGGACTGGCCAGGTGCGGGCATAGAGGAGAGGGAAGCGATGTGGGGCTGATTATTCATTTGTCAGCCAGCACTTCTATTTCGCCATATCCCAATGCCAAGACACTGGTAGCTTCTGTGGAAGACGGCATCAAACTGGGAGCGGATGCTGTTTCTGTGCATGTCAATCTTGGAGATGAAACTGAACGGGACATGCTTCGGGATATGGGCGCGGTTGCTTCCAAGGCCAATGAATGGGGAATGCCTCTTCTGGCCATGGTTTATGCCAGAGGACCCAAGGTCAAGGATGAGTATGATGTTGATGTGGTCAGTCATTGTGCCCGGGTGGGCGAAGAACTTGGAGCAGACGTGGTCAAGGTCCCTTATACCGGAGAAATGGACAGTTTTTCAAGGGTTGTGGAGGCCTGTTGCGTACCCGTTGTAATAGCCGGTGGACCCAAGCTGGATAACGGCCGGGATCTTATTAAGATGGTGCACGATGCTGTGGCAGCCGGAGGTTCGGGGCTGTCAGTGGGGCGTAATATCTTTCAACACGACAATCCGTCCCTGCTTATTAAGATATTAAACGAGGTTGTGCACAACGACGTGGATATTGATGAGGCTATGGAAATGCTGGACAAGGGTTGATACCCTTTACCGGCATTTTTTTTGGAAAAGTTGATAACTTATGTATCCAGTTAATAAATACAGGCTAATTTGAAATGAAGAAGAAATTATATTTTAAAGCTGTTCCGTTTGATAAAAAAATACTCACTCTGGCCCTGGAATCAGGCGTTGACGGAGTGCTTGCCGAAAAAAAAGATATGGAAAAGATTTCAGTCCTGGGCAGGACCGAAGTCTACGATATTGAAGAGTTCAATTTTATAAATATAAACCGCAAAAAAGACGAAGAAGCCGCAGTGGAACTGGTCAAGTCCGGAAAAAAGGTGATCCTGGCCAAGGACTCGGAAATCATTCCGGTGGAGAATATTCTGGCCCAGGTTGATGACGTGGGTATGGAAGTTGATTCTCAATCCGGCCTGGAAACCGCCCTGGGGATACTGGAAAAAGGGGTGGGGTATGTGATGGTTGATCAGGGATGCGCGGCTGAGCTTAAACAAATGGTTAAAAAAGTTAAACAGGATCAGGGTAAGGTAGATCTGGTTCCAGGGAAAATATGCGAGATTTCGCCCATTGGTCTGGGACACAGGGTATGTGTGGACACCATCTCCCTGCTTCAGACCGGACAGGGAATGCTGGTAGGCAATTCCAGCGCGTTTACTTTTCTGGTTAATGCTGAAACAGAATCAAATCCTTACGTGGCTGCCCGTCCTTTCCGCATAAACGCCGGTGCTGTCCATTCTTATGCATGCCTTCCTCAAGACAGAACCACCTATCTTGAAGAGCTTGCTCCAGGAGACGAAGTCCTTATTGCTTCCAGCAGCGGGGACAGCGTGTCTGCAGTGGTTGGCAGGATAAAGACAGAGATCAGGCCCATGCTCCTTATCAGTGCTGAATTTGAAGGGAAAAGGGGCAGTGTTATCCTCCAGAATGCTGAAACCATCAGGCTGGTGAATAAAGAGGGAAAGCCTGTCAGTGTTGTAAAGCTCAAAGTCGGAGATGAAGTCCTTTGCAAACCGGATCAGGCTGGAAGACATTTTGGAATGCGCATCCAGGAAGAAATCAGGGAACAATAGCATGGACCAGGAAAAAAGTCTTAAAACCATTCGGGAACAGATAAGCGCCATTGATGAAGACATGCTTGATCTTTTAAACAGACGGGCTGCTCTGAGTCTTAAGGTGGGTGAGATAAAGTCCAGGTCGCAGGACAGTGTTTTCAAGCCTTTCCGGGAGAAAGAGGTGTTCAACGGCCTGGCCGCAAAGAATAAAGGTCCCCTTCCTGAAGAGCATCTCCGGGCCATTTACAGAGAGATTTTTTCATCATCAAGGAGCCTGCAGCAAAAACAAAGGGTGGTTTATCTTGGTCCTGAAGGGACTTTTTCCTACTTTGCCGGGATAGAATATCTGGGGCAGAGCGCTGATTTTTTTCCAAAAAACAGCCTGGAGGAAGTGTTCAGGGCCGTGGATAACAAAGAGGCTGAGCTGGGAATCATCCCCCTGGAGAACTCTTTGCAGGGAAGTGTCGGGCAGAGTCTGGATCTGTTTCTAAAATTCGAGGTTTTTATACACGCGGAGGTTTTCTGCCGGATAAGTCACGCCCTGATTACCCGGGAAAACAAACTGTCAGATATTACCAGGGTATATTCTCATCCACAGGCTTTGCAGCAATGCTCGGTCTGGCTCAAAACCAATCTGCCTGGTGTAGCGATAATCCCGGATGAAAGCACTGCTTCAGCAGCAAGAAGGGCTGCCGGGGAAAAAGGTGCGGCAGCTCTGGGACATAAAAAGCTGGCCAGGATATTTCATCTTAATGTTTTTGAACAGGGCCTGGAGGATGTGCCTGATAACTGGACAAGGTTTCTGATCATAAGCAGCTTCCCTCCTGAAGCCGGCAACAGGGAAAAAACCTCGCTTTTGTTCACGGTCACGGATAAGCCCGGTTCCCTGGTTTCCGCTCTTCACGTGTTATCCGGAAAGGGAATAAACATGAAAAAGCTGGAATCCAGACCCATGCGGGCGGAAAAATGGAGATATGTATTTTTTGCTGATGTGGAATGTGATCTGACTGCTGAAGAGTATAAAGACGTATTGCTAGAGCTTGAGGAAAGCTGTCATTTTCTGCGCATTCTGGGCAGCTATCCCCAAGGTCCGCAGATAGGAACGTAGGATAAATAATATGAAAAATTCCCCAGATCCGATAATCCTTAATGCACCGGCGTCCAAGTCCATGTCTCACCGGGCCTTGATTGCTTCAGGGCTGGCCATGGGCGAATCCAGGCTGAGTAATGTACTGGACAGTGATGACCTGGACCATACCCGCAAGTGTCTTGAGGCCCTGGGCGTGGAAATTTCAGGCACGGGCGCGGATCTGAAAGTTAAAGGGATTAGTGGAAAAATATCTGTTCCCGGAGATCATAAGGTTAGTCTGGACGTGGGCGAGTCAGGCACAACCTGCAGGCTCATAGCCGCGGTAGCTGCCGCTGGAAAAGGCGAGTTTGAGATATCAGGGCGGGGACGCATGCATCAAAGGCCCATAAAGAGCCTGGATAAGGCCCTGACGCCTCTTGGCATCAGGTTTACCTACCAGGGAATTGATGGATGTCCTCCCCTGACCATTATTTCCAATGGTCTGCCCGGAGGAGAAATAAGTATTTCCCTTGACGAAAGCAGCCAGTATCTTTCCGGGATTCTTCTGGCTTCAACCATGGCCGCAGACGCCCTGACCATAAATCTGACCGGGAAAAAGGTTGTGTCCTGGCCGTATGTCAGTCTTACTCTCCAGGTAATGGAGCAGTTCGGGGTGGTTCCAGAGATTCAAGTCCTGGATAATAACATCTGGAAAAAGGCGCGGCCATCACAGATAGAAACAGCCCAGCCCGGGAAGATCAGATTTATTGTTCATCCGGCTGTGTTCACCAGCAGGGATTACCAGGTGGAAGGGGATTTCAGCAATGCTTCCTATCTTCTGGCTGCCGGGGCCATTGGCAATAAACCGGTCCTGGTTCGAGGACTTGATCCCGGCTCCAGGCAGGGTGACAGGGCCATTCTGGATATACTGGAGAAAATGGGAGCTGTGCTTCACAGATCAGAGCGGGATATTCTGGTGCAGGCACGGGAATTGTCAGGAGTTGATCTGGATATGAGCATGTGTCCGGATCTGGTGCCCACGCTTGCTGTCCTGGCTTCTCTGGCCAATGGAAAGACCCGGATAAGCAATGTGGCCCATCTGAAAATCAAGGAAAGTGACCGTTTAAAGGGAGTATATGATGAAATTTCCAGAACCGGATGCAGGTGCGAGCTTCTGGATGACGGACTGGTTATTGATCCGGTTGCTTTGAGCAAAGGCCAAAGCATAGAGTTCTCAACATACAATGATCACCGGATGGCCATGAGCCTTTCTCTGTATGAACTGGCAGGCATAAGGGTTAGTTTGGATAATCCGGGGTGTGTAAACAAGTCTTTTCCAGGCTTCTGGAAGGAATGGGAAAAAATCCGCAGGGCTTATGAATAATCAGGTAATTAATAATATAGCCATAGTCGGCGGGCGCGGACAGATGGGCCGGATGCTGGAAAAGCGTTTCGCAGATGCCGGCGTAAAGGTTCTTTGTCTGGATCAGCCCATGCCTGGTGATCTTGAAGCCCTTTTTTCGCCGGTTCAGCTGGTTATCCTGGCTGTGCCCATTTCCGTGTTCAGCCAGGTGGTGGACGTTGTAGCGCCCAGGATGTCTGCCGGAACAATTCTGGCAGATATTTGTTCGGTCAAGGTATCGCCCCTGATGGTCATGGAAAAGGCATACCATGGTCCGATTATGGGAACTCATCCCTTGTTTGGTCCTGATCCGGCCCCGGCTGATCAGCTGAGGGTCGCCCTGTGTCCGGGCAGCAGTACGGACTTATTGCGGATAAATATGGTTGAAGAGCTTTTCAGCAGGGCAGGCATGAAGACCTTTGTCACAACCGAGCAGGAGCACGACGAAGCCATGGCCTGCATCCAGAGTCTGAATTTCGTGACCACGGTCTCCTACTTTGCCAGTCTGCCCCGGGATATTAATCTGGAAAAATTCGCTACTCCTTCCTTTATGCGCAGAGTAAACTCAGCCAGAAAAATGATCAATGAAGACGCTGATCTGTTTGCGTCTCTGGCAGAGGATAATCCCTATACCGGACAAATGATCCGCCGATTCAAATCCTTTCTTAATCTCAGCGCGGCAGGCGAGCTGGAGCTTTTGCAGGACAAGGCCCTGTGGTGGTGGCGTAATGAGCAGAATAAGGGGGGATAGTGCCAGCTGATAATTATGTTTAGCAAGACTATAAAGCCGTATCTCCCCATTGTGGAAGATACGGCTTTTTTTTGGAAATAAACCTGAACAGAATAAAAGGAGAAGAGTTCATGATTAAACTAAAACAAAAGGCAACTTGCCTGCCCGCGGATACTCAGACTCCGGTTTCGCTGTATCTGGGGTTTGTGGGCAAGGAAAAGGGCATTCTGCTGGAAAGTTCAGAGGTGGACGGCAGGCTGGGACGGTACAGTCTTCTGGCCTGGGATTTCCGGATGCAGCTGGCCTGCAGCGATGGAAAGCTCCAGATAAAGGTCCTGGATCACCGCCTGGACAGGATAAAGGAATTTGACGGCATGGAATTTACCGCTGGTCTTCGCAGGGTACTGCAGGAAGTGCAAATCGAATCTGACAATGAGTATGATCTGCCGCCCATGACCAGAGCTGTCTACGGTTACCTGGGCTACGGCATGAGCGGCCTGCTGGAGCCCAAGCTTGCCAGTGTGCTCCCCGGCGGTGAAGCTGAAGCGCAACTGGTCCTTCCGGGCAGGATGCTTCTTTTTGATCATCTCCATCACCATTGCTACTATCTATGTCTGGATAATGACCTGTCCCTGCCCAAACCCAAACCCCCCAGGACAAAATCAGAATTTAAAATCGGAGAGATAACAACCGTTCCTGACCGGGAAAAGTACTGCGGGTGGGTGAAGAAAACCAAAGAGCTTATCAGACAGGGCGAGGCTATCCAGGTGGTTCTTTCCACCCGTTTTCAGGCCGGGTTCAAGGGAGATCCCTTTCTGGTTTATCGTCATCTGCGCAGGATAAATCCCTCTCCTTATACATTTTACCTGAAATTTGAAGATCTTACCCTCATGGGCTCTTCGCCCGAGCTCATGGTCAAGTGCGGCCGGAATATACTTCAGCTCAGACCCATTGCCGGGACCAGACCACGGGGTGAAACCGAAAAAATGGACCAGGACCTGGCAGATGAACTTCTGGGCGATGAAAAAGAAAGGGCGGAACACGTCATGCTTGTGGATCTGGGACGCAATGACCTGGGCAGAATGGCTCAGGCAGGCAGTGTGGAAGTAGACAGGTTCATGCAGGTGGAACGGTTTTCTCATGTAATGCATCTGACTTCCTATCTTTCAGCCAGATTAAAGCAGGATCTGGATGTCATAGATATACTCAAGGCTTCTTTTCCGGCGGGAACAGTTTCCGGAGCACCCAAAATCAGGGCCATGGAACTTATCGCTGAGATGGAAGATATCCCGCGGGGGCCTTATGCCGGTGCAATCGGATGGATCGGCCTGGATAAGGGAGCAGTGAACATGGATACCGGAATAACCATCAGGAGCCTGTGGATCAGGGATGGAAAGATTCAGTGGCAGGCCGGCGCCGGTGTTGTGTTTGATTCGGTTCCGGAAAATGAATGGCAGGAATGCGCCAATAAAGCCAAGGCCATTCGCAAAGCCCTGACATATACAGGAGGTTCAGATGATTTTGCTCATAGACAATTATGATTCCTTTACTTTCAACCTGGTTCAGGTGCTTCAAAAAATGGGAACAGACCCTGTGGTTGTTAGAAATAACGATTCATTTATTTTTGAAGCCATGGACAATTCCCTGGAAGCCGTGATTATTTCACCGGGTCCTGGCAGACCGGAAAACGCCGGACTCTGTCTGGAAGCCCTGGATAAACTGAGTCCGGATGTTCCGGTTCTGGGAGTCTGCCTGGGGCATCAGGTCCTGGGGCATTTTGCCGGGGCAAAGGTTCAGGTGGCCGACCGGATCATGCATGGCAAGACCAGCCTGGTTCATCATGACCAGCAGGGTTTGTTTCTGGATATCCCCAACCCTTTTGAGGTCTGCCGTTATCATTCCCTTGTGGTTGAACCAGCCCAGGGATTGAACTTTCAGGTTACGGCCAGAACCGCGGATAATGAGGTCATGGGGCTTAAATATCTGGACAGGCAGTGGATGGGGGTTCAGTTCCATCCCGAGTCAATACTTACCCCCATGGGACCCGGGCTGGTAAAGAATTTTCTCAGGATTACCGGCCTGAACCAATAAATTGCAATAAGGAGGATATAAATGGATATTCAAAAATCACTTAATAAGATTTGCAACCGCCAGAATCTCGAATACCAGGAAAGTCAGGATATATTCAGGGCCCTGTTTGAAGGTGGCCTTTCTCCGGCCCAGGGCGGGGCGCTTCTGCTCGGGCTCAGGCTCAAAGGAGAGACTGGTGATGAACTTGGAGCGGCTGTTAGTGTGGCCCTGGAAAAGGCCAGGCTGGTCAGGGAGATCAGCGGGGTGCGCATAGATACCTGCGGCACCGGGGGGGATGGACGAAGCAGCTTTAACTGTTCCACGGCAGTGGCATTTTTCCTGGCTGATCTAGGCGTAAAGGTGGTCAAACACGGCAACCGCGCCGTGTCCAGTTCATGCGGGAGCGCTGATGTGGTTGAGGCCCTGGGCCTGCCTTTACTGGACGATCCTGCCCGGGTTGCGTCAGAGCTTGGCAAGACAAATTTTGCCTTTCTCTTTGCTCCGCATTTTCACCCGAGCTTCGCGGGCATTGCTCCGCTCAGGAAGGAACTGGGCATAAGAAGCATATTCAACCTTATGGGACCGCTTCTTAATCCGGCAAGACCCACCCACCAGATCCTGGGAGTTCCGGGCGAAGCCTTTATGCCTCTTATGGCCGCGGTTCTCCTTGAGAATAATATTCAGTCCGCCGCAGTGGTGCATGGCGCTAATGGGTTTGATGAACTTACTCCGTGCGGGCGCAACAAGGTTATTTTTGTGCGTGACGGCAGACTTGAAAAAGAAATAATTGACCCTGCTGAATTCGGTTTTGTGACCTGTCCGCCTGAAGCCATGGCCTGTCAGGACAAGGAAGAGGCCTTGCAGAGGCAGAAAGAAATCCTCTGCGGGTTCGGTCCCCAGGCCATGCAGGATATGGTTGCCCTGAATCTGGGGCTGGCTGTTCATCTTCTTGAGCCGGGGCAAAGTATCAGGGAATGTATGACGCAGGCCAGAGATATTGTCAGGGCCGGACTCAGGAACTTAAAGGTCTGCTGATATGAAAGAAAATATGCTTCAAAAATTCATAAAAGCTAAGCAGGAAGAAATCAGTCTTTTGACCCGGCAAAGAACAAGAAACAATTTTCCCCAGCCTTATCAGGGAGCAAGGCCCGGGTTGATGGCAGCGTTGTCCAAGGCAGGCCCGGCTGTAATAGCTGAATATAAAAAAGCTTCACCTTCCAGAGGCGCAATAAACCTTGCAATGTCAGCAGAAGAAGCGGGCAGGATATTTCAGGAAGCAGGCGCGGCAGCATGTTCTGTTCTTACGGAAAAAGTGTATTTCCAGGGAGATATTAACTATATTGAGAGCTTTGTCAGGCTGGGACTCCCGGTCCTCAGGAAGGACTTCCTGTTTCATCCGCTGCAGATAAAGGAGACTGCGGCAACCAGGGCATCGGCGCTTTTGCTGATAGTCCGGGTTGTTCAGGAACAGAATCTTTTAACAGACCTGGTAAAAAGAAGTTTTGAATACGGTATTGAGCCGGTGGTGGAAATATTCAATGCCCAGGAGCTGGAAATGGCCAGAAAATCGGGCGCCAGAGTGATTCTGGTCAATAACCGGGATCTGGACAGGATGGTGGTGGATCTTGATATTTCCAGAAAGCTGGCAGCTGGAAAAAAAGACGGTGAAATATGGATCTGCGCCAGCGGGATAGACCAGAGAAGTCAGGTGAGAGAGTTTTACGCTCTGGGTTTTGATGCCTTTTTGATCGGTACCAGTATTATGTCTGCTGATGATCCTCAGGCAAAGTTAAGGGAGATGACGATATGAAGCCTTTGCTGATCAAGGTTTGCGGGTTGACCAGGGAACAAGACCTGAAGTTCTGCCGGGATCTGGGCATTGATATGACTGGAGTTATATTTCATCCTGAAAGCCCCAGGTATGTCAGCCCGGATCTGGCTGGGACCTGGGAAAAAGAAAAAGAACTCAGGGTTGGGGTCTTTGTTGACCAGGACAAAGAAGAAATAGTGGATATTATTGACCGGGCCGGGCTTGACATGGTTCAGCTTCACGGAGGACAGGGACCGGAGATTTGCCAGGCTGTAGGACCGGACAGGGTGATCAGGGCTTTCTGGCCGGACAGTTTTGACCGGGTTGAGGATTTCCTGGAGGAGATTGACCGGTTCAAGGATGTTTGCCGGTATTTTCTATTTGACGCGGGCAAAGCCGGTGGAGGTCATGGAAAAAACATCGGTTGCGAGTGGCTGGATAAGATTAAAAGTCCAAGGCCGTATCTGCTGGCAGGAGGACTGGGACCGGATAATGTTTCGCGGATGCTTGATCTGGATATGGCCGGTTTTGACCTGAATTCCGGGGTTGAATCTGCACCCGGCAGAAAAGATCAGGAAAAGATCAGGCAGGTTTTAAGCAGGGTAAGATGCTGAAAAGTGTTAAATAGTTACGATTTATTCAATTATACCAAATTAATACGGGAGATGAAGATGAGAAAAGGATATTTTGGAGAATTCGGGGGACAGTTTGTTCCGGAACTTCTGGTTCCTCCCCTGGCAGAACTGGAGTCTGCCATGCGTGATATTATGGAGGCGCAGGAATTCAAGGATGATCTGGCAAGGGTGTTCAAAGACTTTGTTGGCAGGCCCACGCCTGTTTACAGGTGCGCCAATCTGTCTAAAAAGCTGGGTTTTGATCTGTGGCTAAAAAGGGAAGACCTGGCCCATACCGGAGCCCATAAGATAAATAATACCGTGGGCCAGGCTCTGCTGGCCAGACACATGGGCAAGACCTGTCTGCTTGCAGAAACCGGAGCAGGTCAGCACGGTGTGGCCACGGCTACTGCTGCGGCTGCCCTGGGGCTGGAGTGCATCGTCTTCATGGGGGCTGTGGACGTAAAAAGGCAGAGCCATAATGTCCGGCGCATGGAGCTCCTGGGAGCCAGAGTGGAGCCGGTGGAAAGCGGAACCAAAACCCTTAAGGACGCAATCAACGCAGCCCTGCGGTACTGGATAGCTCACCAGGCCGACACCCATTATTGCTTAGGTTCTGCTGTAGGGCCTCACCCTTTCCCTTTGCTTGTCAGGAACCTTCAGTCTGTTATCGGGCAGGAAGCCAGAAAACAGTTTATGGACAGAACCGGAAAGCTGCCGGACATGGTGGTTGCCTGTGTTGGCGGTGGGTCCAACGCCATTGGTATTTTTCACCCCTTTGCCGGGGATACGCAGGTTCAGCTGGTAGGAATTGAGGCCGGGGGACAAGGCACTCCAGACAGCTATCATTCGGCTACATTGTCCAAAGGGAGTTTCGGGGTCTTGCACGGGACCCATACTTATCTGCTTCAGACTCCGGAAGGACAGGTCATGCCTTCACATTCCGTAGCGCCGGGTCTTGATTATCCCGGGGTTGGACCAGAGCATGCCTTTCTCAAGGACAGCGGCCGGGCAAAATATGAGGTGGTTTACGATGCTCAGGCCCTGGAGGCTTTTTATCTTCTGTGCCGCCAGGAAGGAATAATTCCGGCTTTGGAAAGTTCTCACGCAGTGGCCTGGGTTGTGGGCAACAGGGACAGCATCAAGCCCGGAAGCACAGTGCTGGTAAATCTGTCAGGCCGGGGCGACAAAGACCTGGATATTGTCCGGGAAATCGAAGCCCGCAAATAGATGACTTAAGATGATCACTGAATATAAATTTTGAAATATAATCATGAGGGATTGCAAGGAATATAAAATGAGAAAAGAAAATATAATTACTCAGAAAATTAACCAGGCGGCAAGTAGCGGGCGCAAGGCTCTGATTCCCTTTGTTCCTGCCGGTTTTCCGGATAAGAATGTATTCTGGGACATAATTATGGAACTGGACCAGGCCGGGGCGGACATAATTGAGATCGGAGTTCCCTTTTCCGATCCGGTTGCAGACGGACCTGTGGTGGAGAACGCATCCAATGTCTGTCTTGAACAGGGAATGAATCTTGGATGGATAATGCAGGGACTTGAGCGAAACCGCAGAAATATCAGCGCCGGGATTGTACTTATGGGATATTTCAATCCTTTTCTGCAGTACGGAATTTCCAGGTTTTCAGCAGATTGCGCTCAAACCGGGGTGAATGGCTTGATAGTTCCTGACCTTATTCTGGAAGAGGTCAGGCCATATCTGGAACTGATGAAAAGCTACGAGTTGTCTTTTGTGCCCCTGGTGGGCCTGAATACTCCTCAAGAACGCATGGCTGAATATTCACGCATTAATCCGGCTTTTGTGTACCTGGTGTCGGTTATGGGCATTACAGGAACAAAGGCCGGGGCCAATGAGATATTAAGAACCAAGCTCGGCCATGTCAGGGAATCATTTGAATGCCCTGTAGCCCTGGGTTTTGGCCTCAGTTCTCCAAAGCAGCTGGAGCCGATAGCCGATCTGGTGGACGCGGTGGTGTTCGGCAGCGCCCTTATTGAACATATTGATGCCGGCAAAAAAGCAGGTGATTTCCTTCAGGGCTGGAACTGACCAAACATGGCC
>JBKHCI010000021.1:0-20196 GCA_046541915.1 Desulfonatronovibrio sp.
TTATATAAGGGAGCAGGCAGGAAGCCTGCTCCCTTTTTTATTTCCAAACGCACGCAAAGGAGCCATTATGAGCAATGTATATTTCTGGAACCTCAGGGCCTCACGCAAGATGCCCTTTGATCTGCGGATAAAAAAGCTTTTAAAGAAGCTGGAGCTTGGATCAATGCTTGAGCCGGGCATGCTCACCGCCGTAAAGATACATTTTGGGGAAGGCGGTACCACTGGTTTTGTCTCTCCTTTGTGGCTCCGGCCCATAATCGAATTTATTAAAAAAACCGGAGCCAAACCATTTCTCACCGATACCAATACCCTTTATATCGGCAACCGGGGCGAGGCGGTATCCCATAAGCTCCAGGCTGCCAGGCACGGCTTTGATCCTAATGTCCTGGGTGCTCCGGTGATCATCGCGGACGGGCTCAAAAGCGGCAATGAAAGAAAAATTAAGTACAGGGGGAAAAAGCTCAACGAATTTTTCCTGGCAGGGGATATTGTTGACAGTGATTTTCTGGTCAATGTAAGTCATTTTAAAGGACATGAACTGGCCGGGTTCGGCGGAGCTTTGAAGAATCTGGCCATGGGCTGCGCCACCAGGCAGGGCAAGATGCAGCAGCATTGCGGGCTGGGCCCCAAGATTGATGCCCGTCATTGCCAGGGATGCGGTGTGTGCGTGGAAGTCTGCGCTCCAGGCGCCCTTACTCTGGAAGAGGAAAAAGTGCGGCTGGATCCTGAAAAGTGCGTGGGCTGCGCTTCCTGTTTCCTGGCCTGTAAAACCGGGGCTCTTCAGATAAACTGGGAGACCGAAGTGAATGATTTTCTGGCCCGGATGACCGAATACGCTGCAGCGGTTCTCAGTTTGAAAAGAAAAGTTTCCGTGCATATCAATTATGTTTTTAATGTAACGCCGGATTGCGATTGTCCCGGGTTTAGCGACGCGCCCGTTTGTCCGGACATCGGGGTGCTGGCTTCCACTGATCCGGTAGCCCTGGACCAGGCCTGCCTGGATCTGGTTGATCAGGCTCAGCCGCTGTTTCCAAGCAAACTTCCGGCTCAGACCAGACCCGGAGATGATAAGTTCGGTCTTGTTCATTCCCGAACCAATGGGCGCTACTGCCTGGAGTATGCCAGTCAGCTGGGTCTTGGTTCTACTGCCTATGATCTGGTGACGGTGTAGGGCTGGTGGAATGTCTTGTTGACACAAGCCTGGAAAATTTTTACCTGTTAATAAAGGCTGGACAAAAGTAATGATTTGCAGGTATATTTATGATTTTAAGTAAAGATTAATCAGGAGGAAGTTAGATATGGGCAGCCATAAAAAGATTGAACGTCACAAAGAAATTGACCGTCGCAGAAGACGGCGTAAAAAAAGACTTAAACAAAGAATAAACGAGGCCAAAAAGGCCGCAGGCAAAGAATAATATTCAGGTTTGTAATATTATGGCTGGTGGTGTTGACATAACTCCCACCGGCCTTAATAACATGCCCTAATTATGTTAGCTATATATCGCCTGTAAGGAGGAAACTGTTATGCCTATCTATGAGTACAGGTGCAAAGACTGTCAGCAGGTATTTGAAGAGTGGCAAAAAGGCTTTGAAGACCAGGAAAAGATCTGTCCGGTATGCGGAGGAGCGTCATCCAGACTGATTTCAAACTCGGCCTTTATCCTTAAAGGAAGTGGATGGTATGTTACTGACTACTGTAAACCATCCGCACAAGCCGGCAATGGCAACGGTAAGTCAAAAACCAAGGAAACTCCCGCGTCTTCCAGTGACTCGGCAGCTTCCAGCAACAGCAGCACAACCACACCCACGTCAGGATCACAAACAAGTTAGGTTTAATAAAAAAGCAGCTTTTAAGCTGCTTTTTTATTAAACCTGTTTTGCGCTGTTGTGGCAGGAAAGTCCACTTGTTTTCGCTGCGCTATTGTCCCGGTAGTTACGATTTTTTACACACCGCACCATCATACTTATTTAATGAGAATTTCTATTCATGATTGAAAGATATACCAAAAAAGAAATGGGGGATATCTGGACCATGGAAAACAGGTTCAGGGCCTGGCTTGAAGTTGAGCTGGCCGTATGTGAAGCCTGGCATGAACTTGGCGTAATCCCTCTGGAGGACATACAGAATATCAGAAAACATGCTGATTTTGAGCTGGATCGCATCCTGGAAATTGAGGAAAAGACCAAACACGATGTTATCGCGTTTTTGACGGCAGTGGAAGAGAAAGTGGGGCCATCTTCCAGGTTTATTCATCTTGGCTGCACATCTTCGGATATTGTGGACACCGCCAACGCCCTTCTTTTATACCGGGCCGGGGTTATTATTTCGAAAACTGTGAATAAACTGCTCCAGACCCTCAGGTCCATGGCCCTCAAATACCGGGGACGGCTGATTATGGGCAGAACTCACGGAATTCACGCCGAGCCCACGAGTTTTGGTCTGAAAATAACCGGTTTTTACGCAGAGTTTGCCAGACATCAGCAGAGATGGGAACATGCCCTGGAAAATATCCGGGTGGGAAAGATATCCGGAGCAGTGGGTACATACGCCCACCTTGATCCTGAGCTTGAAAAAATCACCTGCCGCATTCTTGGACTTGAAGTCGACCCCATATCCACTCAGATAATCCAGCGGGACCGTTACGCTGAATACTTTACCGCGCTGGCGATTATGGCTGGAGGCATTGAAAGGATATGTGTCGAACTCAGGCATCTGCAGCGTACCGAGGTGCTGGAAGTGGAAGAAGGTTTTTCAAAGGGCCAGAAAGGTTCTTCAGCCATGCCCCACAAAAAAAACCCCATTTCTGCTGAGAATCTGACCGGACTGTCCAGGCTGGTGCGGACCAACTCCCTGAGCGCCATGGAAAATATGGCCCTCTGGCATGAGAGGGATATCAGTCATTCCTCGGTGGAACGGGTTATTATGCCGGATTCAACTATTCTGATTCACTACATGCTTTCCAGATTGGACAATGTACTGGCCAACCTGCGTATTAACGATTCAAACATGGACAGGAATCTTGATTTGTCCCTGGGTCTTTATTTTTCCCAGCGGATACTTCTGGCCCTTATAGATAAGGGGATGCAGCGGCAGAAAGCCTATGAGCTGGTTCAGAAAGAAGCGATGCACTGCTGGGAAAACGCAGTTTACTTTCCGGACAAAATCCGGCAGTCTTCAGAAATAACTGAAGTTTTGAATGACAAAGAGCTGGATAGTTTGTTTGATTCCGGATATTATCTGACCCATGAACAGCTGATTATGGACAGGGTGTTTGCCCATGAGTAATTCACACCTGAAGACAAGACTGGCCAGGCTTTTGTACTCCAGATCTTACAGGGAAGGGGATTTTACCCTGACTTCGGGCAGGAAGAGCGATTATTATTTTGACTGCAAACAGACCGCGCTTCACCCCGAAGGCGGTTATCTTATAGGCAGGCTGCTCCTGGAAATAATCAGGGAGAAAAACATGGATATTCAGGGAACAGGCGGAATGACCCTGGGAGCTGATCCCCTGGTGTCTGCTGTGACTGTTCTGTCATATCTTGAAAAGACTCCTCTGCCGGGATTCATTATTCGTAAAAATTCCAAAGGGCATGGCACCAATGCATATCTGGAAGGAATGGCTAATTTTGAATCAGGATTCAGGGTCTGCCTCCTTGAAGATGTAGTCACCACCGGAGGGACACTCTTGACAGCCTGTCAGAGGGTAAAAGACGCGGGTCTGGAAATTGCCGGAATTTTGTGCGTTCTTGACAGAGAAGAAGGAGGAAGGGAAAATATCGAGCAGGCAGGCTATGATCTTGAGTCAATTTTTACCAGAAAAGAACTGGTTTATGCGGCTAAGAGTTAAATATCTCATTGTAATTTTTATTTTGGTGCTGCCGGTTTTGCTGGCTGGATGCCAGAAGGACAGGGCTGCTCATGTTTTATGGCCGGAACTGGATGACCCATATGTCAAGGTTACCAGAGAGTGGACCAGGGCAGGCTCTGTTCATTCAGGAATTGAGACTGATATCATTGCTCAGGCAACCCTCAAGAGTGGTCCCTGGCAGAAAGCCTATGTTCAGAAAAGAGCCCGGATATATTCCCTGACAGAAGCAGAGCAGGAAGAATTATCCCAAAGGTTGTCATCTTCTTTAGAGAATGAAACAGAAATATTCCTGTCACTTTACAGCCCCAAAACCGAGCAGGCCAGAATCAAGCCTGAAAATTCATTATGGTCCGTATTTATACAGGATCAGGACCAGAAAATCTATCCCGTGGAAATCCGTCCGGCAAGACAACCCCTGGCAGTTCTTCAGACTTTTTATCCTTATGTCCGGAAAGGGCGACAGAATTATACCCTGACTTTTCCAGTGGCTGCAAGGGATTCATTGTTAATGATCATGACCGGCCCGCTGGGCAGAATTGAGTTTAGGTGGTGAGGATCGATATTATGCGTTGGTTTGTAATTATGATGCTGTTTCTGCTTGGAACTGCTTCCGCCCACGCCTGGCAGCCTCATCTGAGCGGGGATGCTAACGCCCCCCAGACTCTTCTGGCCGTGGATAAAAAAAACCAGAATTTTCTGATTTTTTCCAACAGAAGCCCGTTGCGCCAAGAACAAGCCTGGCAATGTACCACCGGCAAGGTACAGGGGGACAAGCTGGTGGAAGGAGATTTCAAGACGCCTGAAGGCGTATATTTTCTGGAAAAGATGATTTATGGAGAACACCTGCCTTTTGACCTGTATGGTAAAATGGCCTTTACCTTGAATTACCCCAATCCCGTTGACAGAATTAATCAGAAGACCGGGCACAGTATATGGATTCACGGCAGGGGGAAAAAAGTAATTCCCAATGATACAGAAGGCTGCGTGGCCATGGATATGGAGTATATGCTGGCTCTTGAAAATATGGTGGATTTAGGTAAAACACCGGTTATCATAGCTGATAACCTCTCATGGGAGCCTGCCGAAACAGCTTCAGAAAATTCAAGGAAGATAGTTGAAAAAAGTTTTCAGTGGGCCAGAGAATGGCAAAGAAAGTCTGACAAGTATTTTGATTACTATGACCCAGTGTTGTTTGCTGAAAGTTCGGGCCTGGATTTTAACCGGTTTATGACTCATAAAAAAAAACTGTTCAGGCAGTATCCCTGGATGGATGTCTATACCGAGAAACCCAGAGTTATAAAAGGTCCTGATTACTGGGTCAGCTATTTTGGTCAGGTGTTTAAGGCTCCTGGATTTTATTCCGTGGGGGTCAAAAGGCTATACTGGAAACACAGTGACAAAGGGGTTTTTAAAATAGTCGGAGAAGAATGGCGTTCTTATCCCAAAGACAGTCTGGAACAAAAATATCTTGCCACCAGAAAGGATGAGCTGCAAAAAGTAATCAATCAGTGGAAAAAGTCCTGGCTCAGAGCGGATATTGAAGAATACAGCGAATTTTACTACCATAATGCCAGACAGGACAATCTGAAGGGGCTGCAGGCCATTACCGCCCATAAACGCGATATCTGGGGCAGAGGGCTTCTGCCTGAAGCCATTGATTTTGGTGAAATCAGAATATCATCCACTGATCAGGGATATAAGGCAGAATTTTTACAGAAATACGAGAACAGGACCGGCTATTCCGATTACGGATTAAAAACTCTGATTATGATACCATTTGAAGGGGACTGGCTGATTAAGTCTGAAACCTGGAGTGAAATCAGTTGAAAAGTAATAAGGCCAACAAGTATAATGTCATTCTTATGAGAGATGACACGTCTGTAAAAAATTTCCGTCTTAGTCCCTTTTGGATCAAATTTTTGCTGCTTTTTTTTGTTTTTCTACTGGTTACCTCAGGGGCAGGCCTTTATTACAGCTATATTTTTTTTATGGAGAAGAAAGTAATAGCCCAACTTTACGAAGACAGAATGGAAACTTTTGAAGAAATGCAAAGAGAGCTTAAAAGACTCCGGAATGTGGAACAAACCTTTGAGAGTTACAACGAAGAGGAACTTCGTTCTTTCCTCAGTGCCCAACGTCGGGAGGAAATTGATTTGCCCGATAATGAAGTGGAACTTGATGATATTTTTTCTCCTGTGGACCAGAATATTGTCGGGGTGGCCAATGTTCAGGCCAGTTTAACCCAGGATAAAATGCGGGTTCAACTGGAAGTGAACAATATGGAAGGAGAGGGAACTGTGTCCGGACGTATCTATCTTTTTCTTATCCAGAATGACGGCACCATGATAGAACTCGATCTTGAAGACGATGACCTGTATTATTCCATTGCCCGATTTAAAAGGGTGGATACCACCTTTGATCTGCCTGGCGGAGTGGATCAGGAATCCTTATTCGCCCTGCGCGTATCAGCCAGAGATGACAACCAGGAGCTGATATACAGCCAGACTTACCCCCTCTCTAAAATCCTCCTTTAACACAGCCTTTATATGACCAGCTTTTTTGTAAACCTGCCCCTGAAATTTATTTATCAGAATCCTGACATATTCGAACTTTTTCTTAAAAACAGGCTTTGCCCGGAACTGGGGATTGACTCAGAAATTCTGGATTTTGATGATTATGGCTGGCACGCGCGCAGGAAAAATGCCTTAACGCGCCAGGGTCTGACTGCTTCAGTACATATGCCTTTTCTGGATTTAAAGCCGGGCAGTCCTGATCATCGCATACGCCGGGCAAGCGCTGAAAGCCTGGAGAAAGCCGCCCTCCTTGCCAGGCATTACCAGCCCGGACACATCATAGTACACTCTGGATATCGCCCCGGGGCTTATGATGAGCATTACACAAAATGGCTTGAAAACTCAGTGGCAACCTGGAGTCATTTCCTTGATCTGGTTCCAGGTATTCCTGTTTATATGGAAAATGTATACGAACAGGAGCCATCGCAGCTTCAGGACTTATTGAGGGAACTTGGCGGAAAAGTGGGGTTCTGCTTTGATGTGGGACACTGGTTCAGTTTCGGCTGCGGCGAAAGCAGGCAGGATTTGAGTTGGTGGCTGCAGAGTATGGAACCTTTTCTCAATCATCTCCATCTTCATGACAACGCAGGAAACAAGGATGAACATCTGGGTCTTGGCGGTGGAGCAATCCCCTTTGCCGCCCTTTTTGAAGGGCTGGAACACCTGGAGCTCTCGCCAACCTTTACTCTGGAACCCCACAGCCGGGATGACCTTGTTCAGAGTCTGGAGTATATGCTCAGCCATAAGTACTGGTTTTCATTACTGGGGCTGAACAAGAGTGATTTTGCACATTTGCAGGAGACAGTTTCAAGCATTTAATTTTTTTGTGCCAGAAACTGGAAAATAAGCAGCATGGCAAAATACTGCAAAAATTTGTTTACACGGCCTGAGATTCAAACTTAAGTTCAAAGTCGGCCGGTACCTGGTATTTATCTTCCCAGTCAGGATTTACTGAAAGCCTGAATCCGGGCCAGGATATACTGAAACAATGCAGGTACATTCGGTCTCTCCGCTTATCCGGTGTGCCGTACTTATTGTCACCTATTATAGGAAAACCTCTTTCAGCCAGCTGTACTCTAATCTGGTGAGTGCGCCCTGTCAGCAGCCTTATTCCCAGGAGGGAAGCATTGTCCCGGATCATGATCAGGCGGACCTGCGACATAGCTTTTTTGCCTTTAGGACCTGGCCGGACTTTATCATCACCGCGAATCAGACGATCTTCCAGGTAGCAGTCTTTATTCTTCCAGGATCCCGCGACCCAGGCCAGATATATTTTTTCAGTTTCAGGCGAAGACCATAGACTCTGCATCTGGCGAAGCCAGGAGTATGTCCTGGCGAACAGGACAAGTCCGGTTGTTTTTTTGTCCAGCCGGTGAATGGGAGTGGGCGAAAATTCCGCTTCCTTATGTCTGGCCAGGACACGACCAGCCAGACTGTCTTTGTGGCCTGTGCCCGGGTGGACAGGCAGGTTGTCTGGTTTGTTCAAGGCCAGAAATTCGCTGTTTTCAAAAATTATGGTTATTGGACCTGAAGAGGAGAAGGAAGCCTCTGGTTTTCTGTAGCAGGGTGGAATTCTAATTATATCACCGGCGCAGATTCGATGAAAAGGTCTGCACCGGTGTTTGTTTACGCGGACCTGTCCGGTCCGGATGAGGCGCATAAGGCCGGAATCAGGAAAATCCCGACCCATTTTTCTTTTGAGGTAGGAAAATATTTTTTGTCCGGACTCTGCTGCGGTCACCTGGCAGTATTCAACTCCGGACACAATAATATTCCCTGGCAGGCAAATCTTTACCTGGAGTCTTTCTGGGAGTTGAAATCCATTTTGTAGGCCAGGACAATGGCGTCCTTGCTCTGCATACCGGTAATTCCAGGGTGGGTATTAACCAGGACAACAAGTTCATCCTGGCCGTCTGCGTCAATATCATATATCCCGAAATCAGTGACAGTGGCCCTGATTTTTTTGGTGCTCCAATGAACATTAAGCCCGACTTCATCCCAGAAAAGGGCCCTGATCTCGCCTTCAGCAAAATTTCGCTGCCTGACCAGAATTTTGGATAAGCCCGCGTAATGCTTCTGGGTCAGAAGATAATGTTGTTCATCAGAACCAAGCCTGACAGGCAGGAGCCTGACGGGAATATAATAAGTATCCGGGTCCTGATCGCTGCCTTTTCCCAGTCCGGGCATGGACTCGTAATACTCAAGCCCAAGGCTTCTTCCGGCGTATTCATCGCTGGTAGTATATAATCTTTTATGCGAAGAATTGAAAACATTCAGTTGGTCGTTTTCAACCGTGACAACGAGATATTCATCTTCGTAAGGAAGATAGTTGAAGTTAAAGACGTTTGTCATGGGAGGCAGCTGGACTCCCCGACTCAGTTCCGGACCTTTGCTGGTCATGATAATTTCCTGAACCGAACCAGGATTAAACAGTCTGGTGCCTGTGGCGGGCTTCTGCCCGACAAGGGTTGGTTTGAAATCCGGAGGCATTTTTACAGTGTTGATGTAGAACGGGATTCTTTCATGTACCACCTTGAATTCATCGTTTTCAAAACTAAGGATAAAAGATCTTGCCCGCTCATCCTGCACAGCAGAAACAATAATTTCGTGGTTTCCGTCCCGGTTGATGTCAAAGGTGTTTATGTTCAGACATTCATAAGTCAAAGGCGCTTCATAGACTGCTAAGGATACCATGCGGCCCTCACTCATGCGGTAAGCATGCACCTTCCTTTCTCCAAGGATAAAGATGGTCTGGGGATCATCCTGGGAAGTTTTGCCCAGGGCAATACCCACACCGGTAAAGGAAAGACTCTGACTGCGCCATCTTCCGGCCGCGTGGGGATCATCCTCGATACGGAAATGGGGATTGATAAAGACATCCTCTTCTTCAGGAGGGGAAGCAGTGACTGTCTGGGATGAGACAGGCTCAGATTCGGGGCTGTCAGTGCTGTCCGGAAAAGCCTGTTTCAGCAGAACCGAGGCAGCTTCCTCAAGGGAGGGGATCAGTCCGGAAAGAGAAGGCTGTCTTGAGATGGGGTCTAAGTTTTGGTCGGCAGCCACAGTATATACATCCAGGCTGGTCTCTTTATCCATTATGGTAACTGATCCGTAAACCAGAAAATCTGCGTTCAGATCTGAGCGAATTTCTTCAGCCTGTTCAGAATTCTCAGGACTATCGCTGATCAGGCGGCTGATTTCTCCGGCAGGGATGGAAGTAGACCGGCCGGATCTGGTCAGCCTGGAACTTAGCATTGATTGAACGCCCTGGGAAAGATACTGGTACTCCTTGGGGCCGTGTATTTCAAAGGGCAGAACAGCAAAGCTTTTCTGTTCCTGGGCAAAAACCAGCCCGGTCAGGAAGAATGAAGAAATAATCATAAAGAGCATGAATTTATAACGCATTAAGTTCTCCTTGAGATAAGTTCATTTTTCTATCAGCGCGTGAAAAGAATTTTGAAAGTGTCCGCATGCAAGCATGCTTGGATAGTCAGTTTATTATGAAACTGTACTGTCAGGCCTGAGTTTATGTCAGTTTTCTTTTGACGACAATTTTCATGGTGAGCTTAAGTTTGTCAACCTAATTTATTTATCCTAGCAATTATTTCTTTACTAGGCAAAACAATTCAGGCTAACAAAATTACGCTTGGGCGGGCGGGAAATATTATGAATCAAAAAAATGGAATCATTTATGCGTTTTTTCCGGTATAATTGCGGGCGGGCCGAGAGAGAAAAAGTCCTGGAACTTCTGACTGAAGAGGGATTTTTGTGCCGGGGTTTTTCAGAAGGCGAGGGAATCATGACAGCCAGTGATGGACAGGGTGCTCTAGGCAGCAGTCTGGCTCATTATTTTGGATATATTTATATTCAGGATATATCTTCCACCCTGCCGGTCATGCTGCTGAATCCTCCTCAGGGCTCCACGGTCCTTGACATGTGCGCAAGCCCGGGCAGTAAAACAAGTCAGCTGGCCAGAGTTGTAGGTTCGAAAGGGATGGTTGTGGCCAACGAACCCAATAAATCCAGACTGGCAACATTACGGGCCAATCTTAAGCGCCTTAATCTCATCAACGTAATTACTTCCGGTTATAACGGCCAGGATATTTCACTTGAAGACTGGGGTTTTGATTATATACTCCTGGACGCTCCGTGCAGCGGCTGGGGAACTGTCAATAAAAACCCCGCAGCAGCCAGGATATGGACAAAGGATAATGTTTCTTCATTGAAGGCCCTGCAGAGGGAACTTTTAAAAAATGCGGCAAAGCTTCTGGCGCCGGGAGGAAAGCTGGTTTATTCAACCTGCACTACCAACCCGGCCGAGAATGAAGAACAGGTTCTTCAGGCCCAGAAGGAGCTGTCCTTAAAAAGTCTGAAGACAGGCTTTGAATCTTCAGTGCCCAACTTCTTTCCGGATATTGAAATCATAAATCCCGGAATGATGAGGGTTAAAGGCGCGCAGATGGGGGGACAGGATTTTTTTATGGCTCTTTTGACTGCTGACCGTGAAACTAAGCCTGTCCGCAAGAAAAACAGACAGGCACATAAAAGTCGTCCCCGGGAGCCGGTTGCTTTTGGAAAGGATATGCGGCAACCTGAATCAGGGGCTTTATGGGATTTTTCAGGCAATGTGTTTTTTGTTCCTGAGCAGGCCTGGGAGTTGTTTGACCGGGGATTTGCCGCTCATGGGGTTCACGCAGGCAAAAAAAGGGGAAAAAAGTTTATCCTTTCACCCAGGATGAGGATTTTTTTACCGGAAAAGCCTTGCGAGTCAGACTTTAATGCCTCTGATCCCGAGCAGGTGAAACACCTCATCAGTGGCCAGAGTCTGGATTATTCCGGTTCGAAAGATCTTGTGGGATTCTACTGGAGAGGACTTGCTCTGGGATGGCTGAAGAAAAAAAATAACCGGTTGTTCTGGTCGGACAGGTGATGCCATGTCCAAAAATAAGAAGGCGGAAATAATATGACAGGATATAAACGCAGACTGGGCCGTTTTTTTGATCCGGTAAACCGGAAAACCATGATTTTGCCTCTGGATCACGGCGTCAGCGACGGCCTGGTTCCAGGGCTGGGAGATATGCGAAAGCTTCTGGCTTCACTGGGTGGAACCAGTGTCCGGGCGGTTGTACTGCATAAAGGCATGGCCCAGGCTTATAGTGACTGCTTGGAGACTGAACAGAATCTGGTAATACATCTTTCTGCAGGAACCAAACATGGTCTTCCCGGCTACAGCAAGACACTGGTCTGTTCCGTTCAGGAAGCTCTAAGGCTCGGAGCAGACGCGGTTTCTGTGCATGTGAATATCGGTAATGATCTGGAGGACCGGATGCTCAGTGATCTGGGTATGGTGGTAGATGAAGCTCATCAGTGGGGATTGCCTGTTATGGCCATGGTTTATGCCCGCGGAGGACAGATAATTAACGAGCATGATCCCAGTCTCGTGGCCCATTGCATCCGTTTGGGAGCGGAAATGGGAGCGGATATGGTAAAGGTGCCTTTCAGCAATGAACAGAAGGTGTTTACTCAGGCGGTGGCATCCTGTCCGGTACCGGTGGTAGTAGCCGGAGGATCAAAACAAGCTGATTTCGAGGATTTCATTCTTATGGTAAAAGAGGCCATGCAATGCGGCATTCAGGGAGTAAGCGCTGGAAGGAATGTTTTCCAGCAGCCGTCACCCCTTGAGGCCCTGGAAAGACTGTGGAAAACAGTATCAGAATAGGAATATAATCCATGGAAGATTTTTTTGAGGTCTTAAAGGTACATGATTTCATTTCCATTGTCAGGCAGATGCCGGCCTTGGAAACCGAAGAAACAGGACTGATAAACTCGGGCTGGCGGAGACTGGCCCGGGATATATTTTCTGATGAAAATCTTCCTGAAACCAACCGTTCCTGCATGGACGGATACGCAGTTGTCTCCAGGGATACATTTGGAGCCAGTGAAGCTAATCCGGCTTATCTGGAGGTGGTTTGTGAAATTTCTATTCAGGATGCACCCAGGATAGAGCTTGAGGCCGGCCACTGCGCGGGTATTGTTACCGGGGCCACTCTGCCTCCAGGAGCGGACAGCGTGGTAATGATCGAACACGTCCAGGATCTGGGACAGGGTACAATAGAGGTAAGAAAGCCGGTTGCCCCCTGGGAAAATGTCATGCTCAAAGGAGAGGATATTGGCAGGGGTGATCTGGTGCTGGGGGCGGGGAAGACGATAACTCCCAGATGGCTGGGGATGCTGGCCGCTCTTGGTATTGAAAAGATTGAAGTCTATAAAAGACCCAGGGTGGCCATAATATCCACGGGTGATGAACTGGTGGATATTGGCCAAAAACCAGGGCCGGGATACATCAGGGATGTAAATTCCCATACTTTGAGACAGATGCTTATTGATGAGGGGTGCGCAGTCAGTGTTCTGGGAATAATCCGGGATAATGAAGAAGAATTAAGGAACGCTTTTACCTCTGCCCTGGCAGGTCATGATGTGGTTCTGGTTTCAGGGGGCAGTTCCGTGGGCAGCAGGGATTATACAATAAAAGCCATGAATGGTATATCCGGGCTGGAAGTCAAGGCCCATGGCCTGGCTCTGAGTCCGGGCAAGCCGACAATCTTTGCCAGGACAGACAAGCAGTGTATATGGGGCTTGCCCGGTCAGGTGGCTTCCGCCCAGGTGGTTATGCTGGTTCTGGTTATTCCTTTTCTAAGACATCTTCAAGGTGAGGCTGATCCTTTTGGCATCAAGGATGAGTTTCAGGTGCGGGCCAGGCTGGCCAGGAACCTGGCCTCCAAATACGGCCGGCAGGATTATGTGCGGGTAAGGCTGGAAAAACAAAACCAACAGACATTGGCGGTCCCGGTGACCGGCAAGTCCGGACTCTTAAAAACCCTTGTCCAGGCCCACGGGCTGATCAGGATTGCTGAAAACTGCGAGGGTCTTTCAGAAGGCGAAGAGGTTATGGTCAGGCTTTTTTAAAGGCCATCAAAGGAGTCATAATGGGGGCCATTTCCAGGATTTCCACCCGCATAGCCACAAAACTTCCCAGACATGGGGGCCAGAAAATCTGGTTAATGTATTTGAGCATAGAGCGGTCCTTCCACATGAATCTGGAACCGGGAAGAACGGACAGGGAAAAGATGTTTTTGGGACCCATATTGTCAGCGACCATATTTTTTATTTCTTTATGGGTGAACCACCTGGCATTGGAAGTTAAGCCTGTTCGGCCTGAACGCGCAAGCTTTTTACTTAAATAGTATAGAGAGTTTCTGTTCAGAAAGCACACAAGAATCCCTTTTTTGGTAACTCTGGCTGCTTCCAGGAGTACTTTCTCAGGTTCTGCACAAAACTCCAGCACAGTAACGATTGCTGAAAAATCAAATTCATTATCATCAAAGGGCAGATACTGGGCCTTGCCCAGGTGCAGGTCAGCTTTGGTCCCCATTCTTTCTCTGGCCCTGGACAGCATGGTTGCCGAGGCATCAATCCCGTAAACATCAAAACCTGCCTCCCAGAAAAGTTCAAGGAATACTCCGGTTCCGCAGCCGATATCCAGAAGTCTCTGCTTCTTTCTGGGCCAGGAGGAGATCAGGTGCTGGATCAGCCTTTTTTCCTGGTTAAAGGCAAACTGTCCTGCCTCGGTCTTAAACCAGTGGTCATATTCCCTGGCTGTTTTCTCAGAATCAAACATGTCATGTCTTACAGGTTGCGCCGCTGGCGGCTGAGCCAGCGTTACGGCTGTAGCGTTTGAGAAAGGACGATTTGATTTCTTTTTTTACCGGCTTGAGCTTCTTTCTTCTTTTATCCAGTTCCGAAGGGGATACCTCCAGGTTGAGCGCTCCTTTGAAGATATCAATGTGAATAAAGTCTCCTTCCCTGACAAGGGCTATGGTTCCTCCTTCCACGGCTTCAGGAGATACATGGCCAATGGCCGCGCCCCTGGTGCCTCCGCTGAAACGTCCGTCAGTGATCAGGGCCACGTGCTTATCCAGGCCCATTCCCGCAATAGCTGAAGTGGGGGTGAGCATTTCGCGCATACCTGGCCCACCCTTTGGGCCTTCGTTTCTGATGATGATAATGTCTCCTTTGTTGATCCGGGCGCCAAGAATGGCAGTAACAGCTTCTTCCTCGCTTTCAAAAACTCTGGCAGGTCCTGTTCTGGACATCATTTCCCGGGCAACGGCAGACTGTTTAACCACCGCTCCCTGGGGGGCAAGGTTTCCCTTGAGAATGGCGATGCCGCCTTCATTGCTGTAGGGATCATCAACCGGTCTTATGACCTGATAATCTTTGACCCGGGCCCTGAGATCCCGGAGATTATCTCCCCAGGAATTTCCGGTCGCGGTAAGGGCGTTGAGATCAAATATATCCTTTTTTGCCAGTTCGGAGATTACGGCCGGCACTCCGCCGGCTCTGTGCAGGTCTTCCAGGTGATGAGAACCAGCGGGTGAAAGCCGGCAGAGATTTGGGGTTTTTTTACTCATCACATCGAATATGTCCAGGTTGAGATCAAGTTCTGCCTCGGCAAAGATGGCTGGAAGGTGCAGAACAGTATTGGTTGAGCAGCCAAGGGCCATGTCCACGGCTACGGCATTGGCCACGCTTTTGGTCTTGATGATATCTCTGGGTGTGATTTCTTTGTCCAAAAGTTCCATGATTTTCATCCCGGCTGTTTTGGCCAGCCTTATCCTGGAACTGCTTACCGCCGGGATTGTTCCGTTTCCCGGGAGGGCCAGACCAATGGCTTCGGACAGGCAGTTCATGGAATTGGCTGTAAACATTCCGGAACAGGAACCGCATCCAGGGCAGGCGTTTTCTTCCAGCTCGCTTAGTTCTTCTTCTGTCATTGCCCCGTTTTTAACCTTTCCCACCCCTTCAAACACGGATATGAGATCAACTGGTTCTCCTTTGAATTCTCCGGCCATCATGGGTCCCCCGCTGACAATAAGGGCCGGAATATTAATTCTGAGCATGGCCATGAGCATGCCGGGCACAATTTTGTCGCAGTTGGGAATAAGGACCAGGCCGTCAAAGGGATGGGCGCAGGCCATGATTTCTACAGAATCAGCAATGAGTTCCCTGCTGGGAAGACTGAAACTCATGCCCTGGTGGTTCATGGCCAGGCCGTCGCATACACCAATGGTTGAAAATTCCACAGGAGTGCCTCCGGCCATGCGGATTCCTGCTTTGACTGCCGAGGATATCCTGTTCAGATTAATATGTCCGGGAACGATTTCATTGGCTGAATTGACAACGCCGATAAGGGGCCTGTTCATTTCTTCCCTGGTCATTCCCAGGGCGTGCATTAGTGATCTGTGAGGGGCCTTTTCAAGGCCTCTGGTCATCTGGTGGCTGCGCATAAAAACCTCTTTGAAAGTACTGGTTATCAGTTATTTCCTGCCAGTTAAAAACTGTTACTGGCTGGTGTTTTGTTTCAGGTAATCCATGGGTATTGGTTTTCCCCTGGGAATGGCTTCCAGATCAAGGGCGTGGGTGCAGCCCGCTTTTATCAGCTGTTCTCCGTACCAGGCTACCATGGCCGCGTTGTCAGTACAAAGGGATAGCTCCGGTATAACCGGAACCGCGTTGTATTCTTCAGCCAGCGCCCTTACTTCTTGCCTGATCATGGTGTTAGCTGCAACTCCTCCGGCCAGAATAACGCTTCTGACCCGGTTGCGGCTAAGGGCTCTTTTCAGCTTGATTTTCAAGGCGCTGGCAATGGACCAGTTAAAAGAAGAACAAACTTCAGCCAGTCGGGCACACGGAATATAATGTTCATCCACGCTGGCTCTGTCTTTAATAACAAGATCTGGATTATCCCGTACATGATAGACCATGGCTGTCTTGATTCCGCTGAAACTGAAATCCACATTGGTATTGTCCAGATATGGCCTGGGAAACATGTTTATGTCCGGCTGGGCAAAAGCGGCAAACCTGTCCATGTGGATACCGCCGGGATAAGGAATGTTTAAACACTTGGCGGCTTTATCAAAGGCTTCTCCTGCCGCGTCATCCAGAGTCCGGCCCAACAGTTTAAATTCAAAAGGACTGTTTATAAGATAGATATTTGTGTGTCCTCCGGAAACCAGGAGGCCCAGGGCCGGAAACAGGATGTCTTTTTCCAGTCCGGGTGCCATGAGATGGGCGTGGAGATGGTTGACTCCCACCAGGGGCACGTCAAGGCCAAGGGCAAGGCCCTTGGCAAAGCCAAGGCCTACCAGAAGACAACCCAGCAGACCGGGCCCCCTGGTTACGGCCACTGCCTGGATGTCTGTGTCCCTGACTCCGGAGCGGGCAAGTAAGTTCTGATAGAGAGGGCTGAGCTTATTCAGGTGTTCCCGACAAGCCATCTCCGGCACGACTCCACCGAAAACGCCGTGAATATCCACCTGGGAAAAAGTGTTCTGACCCAGGAGTTCATGATCCCGGACCAGGGCCAGGGAAGTCTCGTCACAGGAAGTTTCAATACCCAGACAAAGCATCAGGAATTCTCGTAAAACTCTTTGATCTTGAGCACATCATTTTTGGAGCCGATAAAAAGGGGCACCCTCTGGTGCAGTTCCTGGGGTTCAATGTCCAGGATCCGCTTTTTTCCGTCTATTGCCATGCCTCCGGCCTGTTCAATGATAAAAGCCAGGGGGTTGGCTTCACACATAAGCCTTAGTTTGCCTGAGGTACGTTTGGAATCCCGGGAGTCTCTGGGATAAAGGAATACCCCTCCGTAAAGAAGGTTGCGGTGAAAGTCCGAAACCAGGGAACCAATGTATCGGGAGGAGTATGATTTTTTGCGGTCATTATCTGGAGATTTGAAATAGGAGACAATTTCCTGGGTCGGGTCATCCCAGTAGTTCCAGTAGGCTTCGTTTATGGAATATATTTTGCCGTTTTCCGGGGCTTTTATGTCAGGATGTGAAAGCAGGAATTCTCCTACACCGGGATCAAGGGTGAAACCGTGGACTCCGTCCCCGGTGGTATAGACCATCATGGTGGATGTCCCGTATAAAAAATATCCCGCTGCCACCTGCCGGGAACCTTTCTGCAAAACTTCCTCAAGCTTAACCGGACCGTTTTTTCCGGTTCTGCGGAAAATAGAAAAAATAGTTCCTACACTGACATTTACGTCAATATTTGAAGAACCATCCAGAGGATCAAAAATAAGAATATAATCCCCGCGTTTGAATTCGTCAGGAATTTCAATCAGGTCAGCGTTTTCTTCCGATGATATGGCGCATAACAGCCCGGATCTCTGCATTCTGTGGATCAGTACCCTGTTGGCGAATTCATCCAGTTTCTTGACTTTTTCTCCCTGGACGTTGGTTTCACCGGTAAAGCCCAGGACATTGGCCAACCCGGCCTTATTAATTTCTCTTGAGATGATTTTGGCTGAGAAAACAAGTTCGTTAAGAAGGCGGGTAAACCTCCCTGTAGCCATGGGGCTTGCCTTCTGATGAAGGAGCAGTTGTTCGGTTACGGTTATCTGGGGCATTTTAACCTCCGTTACTCAGTTTTGATCAGATAAATCAGCCAGTCTTGACCAACTGCCCTGGCAAACCAGAAAAATTTCTCCTTTTCCAACTGTATTTGACCGTTTATTTTCCTGGAAACCAGATTGTCCCAGTTGATTTTTTCAAGCTCTGGTCTGAGATGCTCAAATTGACCAGTCCAGACGATTTCCTGATCGCTGACAAGAATGACTTCCTCAGGTGTTTTGCTCTGGGCAATAAAAGTCCTGGGATCAAAGCCGGCAATGATTATTCCGGTTAATTCAAAGTCCTGAAAAACAGAGCTGACTACAAGGATTTCGCTGCCCAGCGGGGTATGCTCTATGGCCAGCATGATTTTGTCTTGCTTTAAAGACAGGGCTTCAGGGAAAACAGGTTCAAAAGTGAGTTCTTTTATGCCTGTCTCCGGGTATCTGGAAATAACTTTATGATCTTTATCCAGGACCACGATTTCATTAAGCCAGAAAAATTTGGACATTACCTCTGTTTTCCAGGAAAGAGAAGGATATGTATCTTTTACCGAAAGGGTCCGCAGCAGTCTGGTCAGCTGAGTATCCATGGGATAAATATTATCCGCCAGTCTTTTTTCCATGGAGCTTATATCTGATCTGTCCATTTCAAGTTCGTATTCCGTGTCTCCGATTTCATATTTGGTTAGTTTGGAAAGGGCGTCTGGTATGTCCTGTACGCTGGCGCAGCCTGTCCAGATCAGTGAAAAGATGATTAAAACAAAAATTTTAATTGACGGCATTATTCCTCCATATCTTGGTCAAGGTCTGTGATGATCAAACCATCCATGAGAAAGCATATCTCAGTGTTTGATATTATTTCTTTTTTTCTATAAATAAATGTCCTTAAGGAAGCAATGTAAAAATTTCAGACAGATAAAAATATGTGGATCCTGAATCCGTGAACTTGTTTTTTTAAACTTATTGCTTACGCGGGTTCCTTGGTTTGACAAAAGGGCCGCAAACTGTCTGAGCGCCTTGAAGCGTGTTTTTGCGGCCGTAATGACAAATTCAGGAACCCGCTTTCACGAATTAAGGTGCGGATGAAAAAACAGAAAACTTTATTTTTTTCCCGGAAAATTGAGGAACATGATTAAATGAATTCTTTAAGCCTTCTTGGTTACCTGCTGATCTTTCTGGTTATAACCATTGGCAACGCCATAGTATTTGCGCGGCTCAATGAGTGGAAAATCAAAAAGGATAAAATGCTGGATCAGGAACTGGCGGAAACAGAAGGAGAATATAAAAAATTAATGAAAGAAATCAAGGAGGCCCGGGCCAGTGAATCCAGGCTCAAGGCGGAGATGCTGGAGCTCAAAAAGACTATAGCCAGAGAGAATTCAGCAGAACAGGCAGAAGGTAAAAAAAGTAAAAGTAAGAAGAAACCAAAGAATTTTATGGATATCCTGGAAAGAGACGGCGTGTTGACCAAAGAGAAGATAGAAAAGGCTGAAAATTATCTGGAAAAAAGTGATAACCCCGGGCTTAAGCTTGAAGACGCACTGGTTCTCTTGGGGCTTGTATCGGCTGATGAGCTGAAAAACGCACAGAACGAAGCCAGAGGAAAAAAATGAATTTTATAATCTGGACTGTTTTTCTGCTGATAATTTCTTTCTGGGTACTTGGGTATTATTATGTTAAATTTTACGGAGATATCAGCGCCAAGGAACATAGAGTTTCCCTGGCTCAGACCAAACTCAGACACCAGACCGCGGGCCTGGAAAAGGAAATGGAAAAGCTGCAGAAAGATATGCAGAAAATGGCCAAAGAAATAGAAAAGTACCGTGAGCAGATAAAACAAACTTCAGAATAAAATCAAGTTGATTTGGCCTCCAGCCGGTCAGCCAGGGTCATGAGAAAGTCAACAGCCTCACTGGTGTCCTTCTTTTTGCTTCCGGCCCTTTTATCCTCTTCATTCTCAGAGTTTTCATCCTGATTTTGTTTATCTTCGGACAAAGCCTTCTTTGTTCTGGCAATCATGCCTTCAAGTTCCCTGAGGTCATCTCCAGGCATACTCTTTCGCCATAGTTCCTGATAAATATCCAGGGCCTTGGCATATTCTTCCTGTCCGTACAGTATGTCAGCCATGGACCTGGTCCTGGCTTCGTTTTCTATGTCAAAATCAGCCATTTCTTCAGGTTCTTCAAACTCTTCCTCCCGGGCAGCATTGTCCAGGGATTCATCTTCCCCGGGTTCTGCTGCAGAAGACGGAAAATCTGTTTCCTGTTCAGTTGCCGGGCTAAAGCCGGAGTCAGCA
>JBKHCI010000022.1:0-19801 GCA_046541915.1 Desulfonatronovibrio sp.
GACCAGATCCGGGGTCCAGGTCTTCTTATTCAATCTTGCTGAATAGATACAAAATTTCAATGGCTTAATTCTTATCCTGAATCCGTGAAGCTGGTATTTTTGAACAGCCAGCCTGATAAGGACTTTTTCAACACGCTGTTATGCAGGTTTCAGGGATTCAGGTTATTAACAGGAGGATAACATGACCAGAATAAAAATCCAGGGAATGTCATGCCGGCATTGTGTACAGGCCGTTACCAACGTACTGTCGGATATGGACGGCATTACAAACGTCAAGGTCAGCCTGGAAAACAATGAGGCTGTTTTTGATTCATCTGAAGAAGTGGACATGGACAGGGTTAAACAGGCAATCCAGGAAGCAGGCTATAAAGTAGTGGAATAAGTATGCGTCCTTAATCAGTGAACCCGGGAGATGCCGATTGTCAGAAAACAATGAGCACTCCGTGTTTTTTGACTTTTTATCAGCTTCTGACTACATGGGTTTATCTTTGACATAAACTGAGAATAACAGACAATAATCCGGAGAATAATATGCGGGAAGAAACCCTGGAAGCCCTTAAAGAAATATCAGAAGTATTCAAGTTTGAGCTCTGGCTGCGCTTTTACTTTATTGAGGAAGAAGGCGAGCGGTTACAGATAAACCTTGATGAAAAAGTGCTTGAAAAAATGAAACAGGAATACGGACATCTGGCGAAACTGGCCGCTGATCTTAACAATACTGAATTAAACCCTGTGGTCTGTCAGAAAGCCATTGTAGAACACTTGATGGATGAATTTGACGGCAATAAATATGAGATTGGATACATTCCCAAGATTCTTGACAGTGCCGCGTTTAAGGCAGAGATCCAGCTTTTCAACACCTGGGCGCATTTGCACGAAGAACAGCTGGACAAGAATATCCTGGGTTTTGAAAAGTGGAAAGAACTTTACAATGAATGGAAGCAATCAGAAAGCGCCCGGAAAATCGGCCTTTCCCTGAATATGCAGGAAGCCCAGCAAAACCAGCAGATGGGATCAAAAAAGACTAACTGATCTGTATCTGTTTTCTTATCAGTTCTGAATCCGTGAAGTTGGTATTTTTGAACTTATTGCTTATGCAGGTTTCGGGGTTTGACAAAAGGGGCGCAAACTGTTTGAGCGACTTAGGCGGACTTAATCAAAATCCTTTAACCATCTGAGTTGACTTAGAAAACAAACAAGGCTCTCCAGCAAAACCTTATCACGGGCAAGGCCTGGATTTTGATTTAGACCGCTTTGAAGCGAGTTTTTGCGCCCCTTTTGACAAATTCAGAAACCTGCTTTCACGGATTCAGGCTCTAACATGGACTGCCAGGCATGTTCCGGAGGCAGGCTGGTTACTGTTTCTTTTTCTGGGCTGCTATGGCTTCTTCAATTGATTTTACCATCTGCGCCGGATCCAGTGCGTCTCCGCGCTCATGCAAAGCCAGGATCAGGTTGATCTCACGCTGGATAAAGGGCTGTTTGATATTAAAATATGTCTTCCATGCAGTCACTGCCTGGTCAGCGTCATTTTCCATGGCATGGCTGAGCCCTGTATACAGTACAGCAAAATGATCGCCTGGCTTTATCCTGGTCAGCTTTTCCCAGGTCTGTCTGGCCTGAGCCAGCTGATCAAGTTTCAGCTGGCAGTAACCAAGCTTGCGCAGCGCCTCTACATGCCCTGGCTCCTCTTCCAGACAACCGGCAAAAACATCTGCGGCTTCCTGATACTGCTTTTCCTTGAGCAGCTGGTCCGCCCGGCGGACTTCCGGAGACAGACCTGAAGTTTCCTCTTCCATATCCTGCCCCCGGATATGCCTCATAAAGCCCTTGAACAAATCCCTTCGCGAAAACCTGTTGATTTTTTTCTCATGCATGCCAGGACCTGCTCATTTGCTGGTAGCCATTTTGTAAACCTCGTGGGGGTCCAGTATAAGCACCACTCTTCCGTCTCCCATAATGGTAGCCCCGGAAATCCCTGGCTGGTCCCCCATATATTCGCCTAAAGACTTGATCACCACTTCCTGTCTCTCCAGAAGGGTGTCAACCACAAGGCCCAGCCTGCGGTCGCCCACGATAATTATCACCACAGGCAGGACCTCGCGCTCTTCCTGCTTTTCGGTCAGCTCCAGAAGGACGCCCAGGTCTGCCAGCCCCAGGACCTCGCCCCTCAGGGTGACTGCCTTGCGATTGTTGATCTCACTGAGTTTGGAGGCTTCTATCTTAGTGGTTTCTGATACCGCGTCCAGGGGAATGGCGTAAGTCTGTCCGGCAACCTTGACCATAAGGGCTTCAATAATGGCCAGGGTAAGAGGCAGGGTTATGGAGAACTTGCTGCCTTTGCCCAGTTCTGAACTGACAACCACATTGCCCTTGAGATTTTTGATGTTGTTTTTGACCACATCCATGCCCACTCCCCGGCCGGATATATCAGTCACTTTTTCAGCCGTTGAAAAGCCTGGGGCAAAAATCAGATCAATGGCTTCCTGATCCTCCATGTTCAGAGCTTCTTCCTGGGAAATAATATTTTTTTCCAGGGCCTTGGCCTTCATTTTTTCCGGATCTATTCCCCGTCCGTCGTCCTCGACTTCTATGACCACGGAATTGCCGCGGTGGGCCGCTCTGAGCCATACAGTGCCGACAAGGTCTTTGCCGGCCTTTTTGCGGTCTTCTTCGGGTTCCAGTCCGTGGTCAACAGAATTCCTGATCAGATGGACCAGGGGATCTCCAATGAGTTCCACCACGCTCTTGTCCAGTTCAGTCTCTTCGCCCTCGGTAATGAGCTGAACTTTTTTATCGCTTTTACGGCTCAGATCCCTGACCAGTCTGGGAAACTTATTAAAGACGGTCTGGACTGGAACCATGCGGACATTCATGATGGTTACCTGCAGATCATCAGAAATCCTGGCCATGGAATTAGTGGTCTCGGTAAGCTGCTGCGCGATTTCCAGTACGTCATGCCCTTCCTCCAGGGATTTGGAAAGCATGGCAAACCTGTTGCGGTTGATTATCAGCTCGCCGATAAGGTTCATGAGGTCGTCCAGCTTGGAATGATCCACCCTGAGAGTGGAAGCAATAGTGGGCTTGGTCTTGTCTTTATCCTGCTTTTGCGGACTTGTCCGGCCGGAAGCGGATTCCTGTTCCGGAGCTTTGGACCGGGCCTGGTCCGGTTCAGATACCGGTTTTTCGTCTGCCGGCTCTTCTTCTTGAAGCCCGGCTGAAGAGTCAGTGTCTTCTGGAAAATCTGCTCTGCATTGCCCTGGCTCAGAAGTTTCTCCAACTTCCTGGTCAGCCGCCACCTGCTCTGGTTTTTCAGGGACTCCGACATTACTCCCAAGCTTTTTTCCGACCATGGATTTAAGTATGCTTATTTCCTGTTTCAGCAGATCTGCCATCAAAGAGAAATCCATGTCCGATTTTCTGGCCTGATCCACCAGATCCGCTGTCCTGGCCGCGTAAGTCTTTAGATCTTCAAACCCCATATATCCGGTGGAATTCTGAACAGTAACCAGGGATCTGTAGATGCCGTCAGCAATCTCCTTATCCGCCTCCTCGCCTTTGATGTTTTCCAGAGCATATTCCATATTTTCAAACTGCTGACCAACCGCCTGCTGAAAAATCTGAATATCCTCGGGGTCAACCCCTTCAAGCTCCGGATCAACTTCCCCTGCTGGTGCCTGCGGCAAAGATTCCTCTGACTCAGAGCTGTCCTTGGCTGTTTTTTTCTGCTCAGCTAAAATCTCCCTCCCAGACTCAGCCTGTCCTGATTTGGCCGGTCCGGCAAATCGCCTGAGTTGTTCAAGCATTGCTGAAACATCAGTAGGAGTCACCTCTGCTTTTTCTCTGTCCACACGATTGAGAATTGCTTCCATGGTATCACACAGTTCCAGCAGGGCATCAACAAGGCTCTGATCTATTTCCAGTTCATTATTCCTGATTCTGTTCAGGATAGTCTCGGCCTCATGCGAAAGAACATTAATTTCCTTAAACCCGATAATCCCGCTGTTGCCTTTGATGTTATGAAAGCTTCTGAAAAGGTTATCAATAGTATCGGGATCCTGCCCTGTCTCGTTTTCCAGGGAAAGGAGCATGGAGCTTACATCGGCCAGTATCTCCTGAACCTCTTCCATAAAGTCGCTTAAATGCTCCTGACTGACCATGGTCAGGTAATATTTGTCCTCCTTGTCTACAGCTGTCTCTTTGGTTTCTGGGCTGTTACCCGTTTCCGGCGCAGGAACCTCACCTTTATTCTCCAAAAGTTGTTCTATATGTTCGATAATATGGGCGGTATCAACATCGCCTTCACTGCCCTGGGACTCCAGATTTTCCACCATTTCTCTGAGGGCGTCAGTGGCTTCCAGAATAAGATCCATAATGGCAGGAGTAACTTTCATCAGACCCTTTCTAAGCTCATCCAGAATGTTTTCACCTTTATGGGCCAGCGAATTCATTTTTTTCAGCCCCAGAAAGCCGGAAGCCCCTTTTAGTGAATGCATGGGCCTGAAAATATCATCCAGAAGGGAAAGATCCTCAGGATTCTTTTCAAGCTCCAGTAATTTAGGCTCAATAGTTTCCAGGTGTTCTCTGGCTTCGACAACAAAGTCAGAATAGATTTCAGGATCGAAAAAGTCTTGATTCATGGCGGACCTAATTGATTAATAAAATTTAGAAATTCAAGTCCTGCTTATGGTCGCAAGTAAGCTGGACAACTTTATCCCAGCAGCATCTTTACATTTTTGACCAGACTGTCCGGCTGAGCCGGCTTGACCATATACAGATTGGCTCCCAGTCCGAGTCCTTCCTGGATATCTTTTTCCCGCCCTTCTGTGGAAAGGATAATGATGGGTGTGTCCCTGAAGGCATCCTGCTCCCTGAGATTTTTGACAAAGGTAAAGCCATCCATGCGCGGCATGTTAACATCCGAGATGATCAGGTCGATGCCCGGTATGGAATACAGCTTTTCCAGCGCGTCAAGCCCGTCCTCGGCTGTGGTTACCTGAAAGCCTTCTTTCTTGATTATAAAGGCTATCAGGTTGCGAACCGTTTTAGAGTCATCCACAACCATTATATGCTTGGACATAGTCCCTCCCAGTACGAAATATAGTCATAAATCCTGTGTTAACAATCAAAAATCACCTGGACAGCAGATGATTGACAATGGTTTCTATGGATAAAATCGAGATTATCTTTTCCCTGTTTTTTATCAAGGCGGCAACAAAACTTGTATTCATGGCCAGAGCGGATTCCACATTCCATTCAATATCTTCCTGGGGCATTCTGTACATGGTGGCAATCCTTTCCACAAGAAGGCCCAGCTGCAGCCCCTCATGGTGGCAAACTACAATAAATCTGCTTTTGGTGTCACGCGCGTTATCAGGGCTTAGCAGTGAGGCCAGACTGACAATAGGTGTAACCCTGTGCCGAAGATTAATAACCCCGTCCAGGTAATAGGGCGCCGAAGGGAGTTTAGTAGGCTGAATATATTTGATTACTTCCTTGACCTTTTCTATGGGCAGGGCATATTCCTGATTCCGCATAAAAAAACTGATAAGCTGGACTTCCTCCAGTGATTCCAGGTGTTTTTTGTCGCTCAGGCCCGGCTTTGACTCTTGTCTGCGTTCAGGCACAGGACTCTTTTGTACTAAATCAGGCTTGATGCCGGGTTGAACAGTATCCTGGGCGGGCTCTTGCACAGCCTTCTCGACCGGCCTGTCTGCAGACACAGGAGGACCTTTTTCCGGGTCCTTGACTTCAGAAATTTGGATTTCCGCATCACCCTCTCCCAGATACTTGTCTATAAAGAGCTTTTCCTTGGGAGAAAGAAGGTCTGATCCGCCTTCCCGTCCCAGATCAAATTCCTGTTCCTCAAAATACTGTTCTGGTGTTTTCATGGTCAAAAGCCTCTGGATATTTCTTTTGCCAGCAGAAGGTACTCAAGAGCGCCCCTGGACTTGGGAGCATATTCATGAATGGTCTGGCCTTTGGCGCTGGATTCTCTGAATTTTGTGTCTGTGTTGATCACGGTTTCAAAAAGCCTGGAACCCATTTTTTTCCTGAGCACATTGAGAATTCTCCTGCACGCGCTGGCTCTTCGATCGTACATGGTTGCTAATATTCTATATTTTATCGGTTTTTTTAAAGCTTTGTTTAACAAACGCATGGAATCAAAAATGAGTTTAAAACCATGTAAAGCCAGAAAATCCGTCTGGGTGGGGATTATTACCAGGTCAGCCGCTACCAGGGCATTGACAAGAATAATCCCCATTTGCGGCGGACAGTCGATAATAATCACGTCATAATCATCTCTGACTGATTTCAGCCATTTTTTTAAAATCAAGCCCTTTGCGCCCACCTCTTTGAATTCGGCATCAAGTTCTGAAAGATGGATGCTGCTGGGAACAAAGTCAAACGCGGGACCTGAATGAACCTTAAAGATGAATTCATGGCCGGACAAAGAAAAATCAGGATAATTCCTGAAAATATCCAGGGCGGAGTGCTTAAGCTTGTCAGGATAAAAAGCCAGATGAATGGATGCGCAGGCATGAGGATCCAGATCCATGACCAGAACTCTCTTGTTCAGGATGGCAAAGGCAGATCCAAGATTAAGCGCGGTGGTGGTCTTGCCCACGCCGCCTTTCTGATTGGCTACGCAAACTACCTGTGCAGTCAAATCAACCCCCGTAAATCTGTCTTTGCTGAAGAATCAATTTTCGCAGAGCATGCCAGTCATCTTCATAAACATCCAGAAATTTCATGCCCGTCTCATACCTGGAATGGGGAATCACTTCGCTGATCCAGACCACTTCAGCCACTGCCTGCAGGTACTGACCCAGATCGCTTTCAAACGCCTTTAAAAAACCTGCATGGAGCTTGTTAAAACTGGGTATATATACTTTTACCCGGACTTTATCCCCAACGGCAAACAAACGGTTGCAGATAACTTTCAGCCCGCCGGTACTGATATCAGCGGACTCCACCACGATTTTTTCCTGCGAATTCAAGGGAAAGGCCAGTTCCTGGACTTCCACCCTGAATTTTTTGGGAATTCTCAGGTCTTCCCGTTTGTTCTGATTATCCTTGATAGGCCTACCCTTCCTTCAGATAAACAATTGCTCCGGGGTGATGAACCGGCTTAAAAGTCCTGCTGATATTGTGCAGGGATTCAGAATGACCGATAAAAAGATATCCCCCCGGGTGCAGGTTGTCGTAAAAGGAACTTACCACATTTTTTTTCATTTCATCATCAAAATATATCATCACATTGCGGCAGAAGATTACCTCGGAACCTGGAATTTTTTTAAGCTGCATCCGGTCATTGAGGTTGGCCTGCTTGAATTCAATGAGTTTTTTTACCTTATCCTGGACAGCGAACCTGCCTGGACTTGGTTCTTCAAAGTATTTTCTGACTATATCCGGTGGTGTGGAACGCAGGGCATACTGGGAATAGATTCCATGCCGGGCAGTCTGCAAAACCGCTGAAGACAGGTCATTGGCGGTAATTTTGACATCCCATAAAGGCAGTTCGCTTTTTAACACTTCGTGCAGGATAATGGACAAAGTATAAGGCTCCTCCCCTGAGGAACAGCCTGCTGACCAGATATGCAGTTTTCTTTTGGACTCACGCCTTTTCAGCCGAATAATTTTTTCTAAAATAACATCCTGAAAAACCTTGATTTGGGGGGGATTGCGATAAAAGCTTGTTTCATTGGTGGTGATAACTTCAAAGAGTTTATTCAGCTCGATTTTTCGGTTTTTATCGTAGCGCAGGAAATAATAATACTCCCCAAAACTTTTCAGGTTGTTTGCCTTAAGTCTGTTGATAAGCCTGTTTTCCAGCAGATATTTTCGGTTATCCCCGATATAAATCCCGCTTTGGTTATAGATAAAATCGCGCAGCTGGATAAATTCATCATCCTGAATCTTGAGCTCTCTTCTAAGAGTTATATTCTTGGAAAAAAGTGAAGCTGCCATTAATACTACTCTACACTCTTTTCCTGAAGTTTATCCAGGGCCTTTTCAGCGGCCTCCTGAATATCCGGATCCGGGTCATCAAGAATGTCCAGAAGCGATCTGAACGCTTCCTGCCCGCCGATAACCCCCAGTGATTCAATTATTTTTATTTTCTGAAGTTCCGAACTTCTTTCCCACAAAGAAAGAATTGCCGGAATAATGGTTTTGTCCTTTTTTTCTCCCAAAGCTTCAATAGCCCTTATTCTGACCCATTCGTCCTGATCTTCCAGAAATTCCAGAATATAGGCGATAGTCTCCTGCCGGGGACATTTACCCAGAAGTTCCACCAGGGAAAGTCTGACCTCCCTGTCCTGGTCGTTGATCACCCTGATGGCCAGGGGAATAACTTCCTCATCTTCAGGACATATTGTTGCCATGGCCTCCAGGGCCATTTTGCGCACATCTGCAAACTCATCATCCAGAGCCTTTTTCAGCAGGGAAATACTTTTACCGGCTCCCAGCCTGCCAAAGGCATAAACCGCCATCAGCCTTTTCATGGGGTCACTGCTTTCAAACATGGGCCTGAATTCCTCCAGAACCCTGTCGCCGCCAATGGTCAGGACCGCATCAAGGGCCACTTCCTTAACATCATCCCAGGGATGGTCCAGAAAAGACATGAGCTGGGATACGCATTCCTCATCCCGGGATTTATATCCGATAAATTTAAGACTGTTTTTTAAGACATCTCCGTCCTCATGCGTCTTTAGAACTTCCAGGAAAAAATCCCGGAGTTCAGGCCCGGCCGAATTATACAGTTCCTTGCTGATCTCTCTTTGCAGATCCCGGTCCTTTTGTTTAAAAGCGTCAATAAGTGCTTTTACAGCCTCTGGTCCACCTATTTTGCCCAGCGCCCGGACAGCCACCAGGGAAACTGCTTCATGGTCTGAATCGAGCCCTTGAGCCAGGACCTGATTATAGCCAATGGAAACCAGAGCTGCTTCGGCTTTATTCACCCTTTCCGTATCAGCGTCCTGGTCCAGGCCGGCAGCTATCCCCAAAATCTTGGCTGACGCCTTTTCATCACCAACATAACCCAGACCTGCAATGGCCGCGTCCTGTGTTTCCGGGTCATCGTCATCAATGGCCACCAGAAGATAATCATTGAGTTTCTTTTTTTCCTCATCACTCAAAAACATCAGGGCCTTTCCCCCCATGATTTTAATGATGGCCCGCACAATCTTGTTTCGCAGTGCAGTAGGAGATGTTTCCATTCTTTTAAGCAGCATGGGCAGTGATTTTACATTTCCCATTTCACCAAGAGCATCTACTATCATTGAACTGACCAGTTCTGAGCTGTCTGCCAGGGATTGGATTAATGCATGGGTGGATGATTCATCCCTGATCTTGGAAAGGGCCTCCACCACAGCGTACTGAACCCACTCTTCGTCCTGGAAAGCCTTTTTCAGACACTCAGAGGCCTCGGCCCGGCCCAGTTCTCCAAGACTGACAGCAGCCTGATAACGGACATTCACTTCCGGATCATTAAGCAGGGCTTCACACAGGGGACCTACTGCCAGGTATGATTTTACAGAACCCAGGATATCCGCGGCAAAAATGCGCATATCAGGGTCATCATCTCTTAGAAGGCCCACCGGTGAATCAATATCCTGATGGCCGATATGACGCAGAATATCCATGGCCAGATTTCTTATCTGAGCTGATTCACTGCGCAGCAGGGGAACCAGGGCATGAATGCTTTCGCGACTGCCGATCTTTCTTAGAGCCATGTCCGCAGCTTCCTGAACCCCAAGACTCTGACTTTTCAAAAGCTCCACCAGCAAAGGTGCCGCTTCCAGCATATTCAGATCTCTGGCGGCAAAGGCGCCTTCACGCTGCTGCCTGGAATCGCCACTCTTCAAGAGTTCAGCAATCTCACTTCTGCTTAATTCATTCATAAACCATCACCCTCAAGGGTTATTAATAATTCAAAAGACCTTAATGCGCTGTAATCAGTTCTGATACAGGCAAGTAGTAATCATCCGGGCCATATCTTCCAGATCAACCACCTGATCAGCCAGCCCGTCATCCACAACAGATTTGGGCATCCCGTAAACCACGCATGTATCCTCACTCTGAGCCAGTATCCTGGCTCCTTTGGCTTTTAAATCCCTGGCTCCCAGCAAGCCGTCATTGCCCATCCCGGTCAACAGCACGCACAGGGCCCTCTTTCCTGCTCCCTGGGCAAGAGAAGAAAAAAGAACATTAGCAGAAGGTTTATAAAGGGCGTCTTCTGGTTCCTGAGTCACTACCACCTCAGTCCTGGAAACCCGCTGATTAATCTTGATATGCTGGCCTCCCGGAGCTATAAAGACGTATCCCGGCTTCACTATATCGCCGTTTTCAGCTTCCTTGACCTTGAGCCCGGTAGAATCATTAAGGCGCTTGGCAAAAGGACCGGTAAACGCCTTGGGCATGTGCTGGGCTATCAATATGGCGGCAGGGAATGTCCCTGGAAGTTCTGAAAGGATCTTTTGAACCGCAGGTGGACCTCCTGTGGAAACTCCTATGGCTACCAGATCGCGCACCAGTTTGGCGCCCTGCTTGACTGGTTCTGGAACTATTTTGTGTATCTTTTGAGGCCTCTGAAGCGCGGCCAGCCTGGAAGTTCTGGCTTTTTTGCTGGCAACCGCCTTAACTTTTGACTGAAGCTCCTCCTCAATTTTAACAATATCAAGGCTGACCTTGGAGAGCTGCTTGGGAATAAAATCCACAGCCCCGTAATCCATGGCCTTAAGAGTGGCTTCTGCGCCCTCAGTGGTCAGAGAGCTGACCATGATTACAGGCATGGGCATCTCCATCATAATATGCTTGAGAGCAGTCAAACCATCCATGACCGGCATCTCAATATCCAGAGTAACCACATCAGGGTTCAGTCTGCGGATCATATCCAGGCCTTCCTTGCCGTTTTTGGCGATGCCCGTAACCTCGATATAGGGATCCTTCTTAAGCATGGTGCTGATAGCCTTGCGCATGAAGGCGGAGTCATCAACCACCACAACCGTAATAATTCTACTCATAAAAATTCCGTCTGTGTATAAACATATTAAAAATGATCAGCAGCCCGGTTGCCTGTGACCTATACTCAGAGACTTAAGCTCAGAATCTTCATTCTGGATATTGTCAAATCCTTTGTCAGAAACCAGCCTGACCCAGCTTTCAACCAGTTCTGCGTCCCATTGTGTACCGCTGCCTCTAAGCAGAATATCCCTGGCTGTTTCCCAGGGAAGAGCCTTGCGGTAAGCTCGGTCTGAGGTCATGGCCTCAAAAGCGTCCACTACGCTGATGATTTTAGCCAGGGCGGGAATCTGTCCGTTTGATATCCCGTCAGGATAACCTTTGCCGTCCACCTGCTCATGATGATGATAAACAATCGGCAGAATCTGTTTCAGGCTCCATACCTGGGACAAAATATCCCTGGCAATGGTGGGGTGAGACTTCATGACTTCAAATTCTTCATCATCAAGTTTGGAAGGCTTATTAAGGATGTGATCAGGAATGCCTATCTTGCCGATATCATGGAGAACGCCCGCGGTATACAGAACTTCCAGCTCATCTGAGCCAAGCTTGAGATAGCTGCCAAGCTTTACGGAATAAACAGCTACCCGCTCTGAATGGCCTTTGGTATAATAATCCTTGGCTTCAACCGCTTTGGCGTAAGAACGGATTATATCCACGTTCTGATCCCTCATGCGCGAATACATCTTGGCATTCTGTATGGCAGTGGCTACATGGGCGGCAAAGACGCTCAAGAGCTGCAGTTCGTCATTGGTGAAAACGCGGTTCTCCTTTCGCAGAAGTGCCACTGCTCCCACTTTGTGCATCTGGGAGAAGAGTGGAACAAGCATCAGAGAATAAGGAAACTTTTGCCCTGAAAACAAAGGCATTGCACCGGCTCTGTCACTGTCCAGGATATAAGTCACGCTTTTTTCCAGAGAATCTTGAGAAAGTTTTTGAACTTTGGCAAAAAGATCCGGATCTTCACGAAACAGCCGGCCCCTGATTACTGACTTTCTCAGACGGGGTTCATCATCCCTGCGCAGGAAAAGGACCACACTGTCCGGATCAAAATTCCTCTGCACCTGCAATACAAACTCATAACAGATTGATTTCAGGTCAAGCTGGGAATTAAGGGCGTTGCTGAGATTAAGGAGCCTGACAATATTGCTTAATCTTTTACGTTCGTTTCTGTGGAACCTGTCTTGTACAACCTTGCTCACCTTGACCAGAAGATGGTTTATATTAAAAGGCTTGGGCAGATAGTCGGCAGCCCCCATTTTCATGCATTCCACCGCGGTTTCAATGGTGGCAAATCCGGTCATCACCAGAAAATCAACATCCAGCTTTTTCTGGTTGATCTTCTCCAGGAGCTCCAGACCATTCATCACCGGCATTCTTAAATCGGAAATCACCAGGTCAATCTCATTAGAGGCAATCACATCCAATGCCTCCTGACCGTTTTCAGCCTGGAACACCTGATAATTTTCATCCTTAAGAGCATCCATACAGATTTCCCTGAGGCTCTCTTCATCATCAACAACTAAGATTTTAATCAGTTCATTCTTGATTTCCATAATTAACCTTGATTTTTATCAGCTGAACAGCCAGAAAAATAAAATTGCAACCCTACTTGCATCACCCCTGTTTAATGTATTGATTTCTATAAAAACATGCTCTATGTTGCAGAGTTTACGTCGGGATGTGGCTCAGCTTGGTAGAGCGCAGCGTTCGGGACGCTGAGGCCCGGGGTTCGAATCCCCGCATCCCGACCACTATTTACTCTCCAATATTTTCCACTTTGATCTTTTCTTCTTCACTTGGCTTGTTATTGACTCTGATTCCCACGGGACATCTGCCCACGCAAAAATAGGCAAACCCCATATCACCCAGCATCCTTGGAGAATAAAGGTTTCTTCCGTCAAATACAATGGGAGAGACAAGTTCCTGTTTTATCTTTGCCCAGTCCGGATTCCTGAACTGATTCCATTCAGTGACAACAGCCAGCGCGTCTGCTTCCTTCAAAGCCTCATACTGTTCATCCAGAATCTCCACCAGAGGATTGTCCTTAAGTTCTTGAGTCGCTTTTTTTCCTGCTTCTGGGTCATATGCCCTGATTTTCATGCCTTTTTTGGTCAGCTCGGATATGACCTCCATGGAAGGCGCTTCCCTTATGTCATCTGTATTGGACTTAAAGGCCAGTCCCCAAATGGCCAGAACTTTTCCGGAAACTCCGCCCTGAGGCTCAAAGTACTTTACTATCTTTTCAGCCAGAATCTTTTTCTGATCCTGATTAAGACTGTCTACCGCCTCCAGAACCCTGGGCCTGTATCCGGAATCCGTGGCAGTGCTTATAAGAGCCTTTACATCCTTGGGAAAACAGGACCCCCCGTAACCAACTCCGGGGTAAATAAAATGATAGCCGATGCGGTGGTCAGATCCTATTCCCGTGCGTACATCTGAAATATCCGCGCCAACCTGCTCGCAGATGTTAGCTATTTCGTTTATAAAAGATATCTTGGTGGCCAGCATGCAGTTGGCCGCGTATTTTGTCATTTCCGCGCTTCTTACCGACATGACGATAAGTTTGTCCCTGCTCCGGGCAAAGGGCGCGTAAAGGGCTTTAAGAAGCTCGGCAACCCGGATATTATCAGTTCCCACAATCACCCGGTCTGGTTTCATAAAGTCTGAAACAGCGTCACCCTCTTTGAGAAATTCCGGATTGGATACCACGTCAAATTCAAGGCCAGCCTGCCGCTTGTCAAGCTCTTCCTGAATCAGGTCGCTGACTTTGTCCGCAGTACCCACAGGTACCGTGGACTTATCAACCACAATCTTGTAATCCGGCATATTCCGCCCTACATCTCTGGCCACCTGATACACATAAGAAAGGTCCGCTCTTCCGCCGCCGTCCGGGGGAGTCCCTACACAGATGAACACAAACAGACTTGAGGCCAGGCCTTCATTTATATCGGTGGTGAAGCGCAGACGGCCCTGCTGATGATTTCTCTGCACCAGTTCCTCAAGGCCGGGCTCATAAATATGTACTTGGCCGTTATTCAGGCCTTGAATAATCTCCGGGTTTATATCAACGCAATAAACATTATTGCCCATTTCCGCGAAACAGGCTGCCGAGACCAGACCAACATATCCTGTCCCAACGATGCACACATCCACTGCATTCTCCTTAATGGTTAAAGTAATTCATTTAATTCTGCCTGGTTTCAGCATCCGGAAAATCTTTTTCTCCGGATGAAAACTACTTAGATTTCTTATTCCTATGCCATTTCATTGATACTTTCAACAAGCATTTTACCGGTTAACGAAACAGTGCCGACAACTTATCGGCACTGACAGCCGGGGTCAATTCCACAAAAAGACATAAAAAAAGGTCCGTGTTTATTGCCACGGACCTTTTATATTCAGATGCGTTTAAGGGTTGTTATCAGCCATTAAGCCTTCTTTCCTGGGGGAATACCGGCAGATACCTGTATGAAAGACTGACAATGAGTATGCAGTACGCTGTAACTTCGATGCAGGTCATCCATTCTGTCCAGGCCGGCACATAAACCTGCCATGTGTCAAAAGGCATGACCGGATGGGCCAGGGTCTGAACCGTAAAGACGAAGCGGTTGATAACAACGCCCAGACATGCCAGCGCGCCGCCGAGGTACAGAAGGGGTGCCTGGCTCCGGAGTTTAGGGACAATCAGGAGGATCGCCGGAACAACACCGCACAGACCCAGCTCCGCCCATAACAGCCATTGCCCGTATACTTCATTGTAAACCTGGCTGAAAGTAAGGCCCATTTTGGGCAGGGTCTCAGTGGCCCAGTACCAGGTATCCAGAAACTTGAAGAACAGATAAAAACACATCAGTGATCCTGCGATCTTGCCCAACAGCGCCTTGGTCTTGAAATCAACCAGTTTTCTGCCGGTGATTTTTTCCATGGCCGCTGCCACCAGCATGGTAAACGCCGGTCCGGAAGCAATGGCTGAAGCTACAAACAAAAAGAAGGTCCAGGGCCAGACAAAAAAACTTTCTCTGTAGGCAAAGGGCTGGCTGAACAGTACACCGTACATGCCGCCCAGAGACCCCTGGTGAAAAAAGGACAGGAAAGTACCTATGCCGGCAAAAAGGGGCATATATACATGAAAATTGTGAGCCAGATGATGCAGGAATCTGACTTTGTTAAGTTTGCGGTTTTCAAGGATTATGGGAATAAACTCAATGATCAGAACTATCAGGTAACAGGTAATGCAGAAAATTACTTCTGTAAGCATGGAATGAACATTGGCATGCCAGTACCCAAACCAGGCCCGCAGGGGCTGACCAACTTCCAGAGTCAGAATGATCATTGCCCCGGAATAACAGACAAACCCTACAATGACCGCCAGATTAATTATATTTTTAAGTTGATCAATTCTAAGGATATAAGTGAGAAAACCCGAAAAAAAGGCCCCTGCTCCAAGGGCAATTACCGCCAGGTCAAAAACAATCCACAGGCCAAAAGCAAAATAATTGTTAAGGCCGGTTGTAATCAGACCAGTGGACCAGACAACATAAGAGGCATAAACCCCAAGGAGTATAAATACCCCCAGAAAAACAAGCCAGACCATAAATCTGCCTAAAGAGCATCTGTCGACGCCTTCGGGAATCCATTCTTTATCAATCATTGCCTACACCCCCCCTTTGGTCGTTTCTTGTTCCAGGTAGTTGTCACCCTGCCTGCGTACCCATTCGCGTTCACTCAGGTAATAAAGCTGAGGATCGGTCCCCAGTCTTTCCAGCAGCCTGAAAGCATTAGGACTTTTAGCCAGCTGGGCGACTTTATGTTCAGGATTCATGAGATCGCCAAAGGTAATAGCTCCTGTGGGACAATTCTCTGCGCAGGCGGTTACATATTCGTCCTCACCAAGCTTCATGGGGTCACGGCCGTCGTACCTGGCCTTTTCTTTGGCCGCCATGAACCGGTGGTGGCAATAATGACATTTTTCCACTACACCCCTTGGCCTGGTGGAGGTGAAGGGAGTCAGGGTCTTTTCCATCCCTTTTGGCCAGACCGGATCATGCCAGTTAAAATACCTGGAATGATAAGGACACGCTGCCATGCAGTATCTGCATCCGATACATCTTGGCGAAATCTGGCTGACAATACCGCCCTCTTCATCCTTGGTGGTTGCTATTACCGGACAGACCGGCACGCAGTTGGGGTTGCCGCACTGCAGACAGGGCCTGGGCATATAGGCAACGTCATGCTCCGGGAAGGGTTTGCCGTTGGATAGACGGTAAACCATCATCCAGGTTTTAGCATACATTTTATCAGTGGCATCAGGCATGGGGGCCAGGTTGTTTTCAGCCTGACAGGAAATCATGCATGCTCCGCAGCCCGTGCATTTATCCAGATCAATGACCATCCCCCATTTGATTTTAAACTCTTTCAACTTAAGCATTTTTTACCTCATATATCTTTTCATCGGAAATGAGTTTAAGCTACAACAACACTGGTTCTGTTCCATACCGGAACCTCAGTATCCTGTTCAGAACTCACGGTCAGCAGTTTGAACACATTATCTCCCTTGGACTTGCTGAACTCATCCCAGGCAGTATGCCCAAAACCAGTCAGTACCGCTACTGTGTCGTCCATTACGGTCTCGGTTATATTAATAAGAGCCTCGCATGTACCTGCTTCTGAGGTAATAGTGACCTTCTGATCCTGTTTCAGGCTGTGTTTGAAAGCGGTAGCGCTGTTCATCTGAACAAAAAAGCCCTCTGAGGACAGCTCGCTTTCCCGGATGGTCACTGTGGCAAATGGTGGAATGGCTATCTTTTCGCTGCCAAGGCGCATCCTGTTCACAGGGGCCAGATGAAGCGGATCCTGTCCGTTTCTGTAGTCTGCGGCTGTTGCTCCCATGACTGGAGGCATGATAATATCCTGGGCAGCTTCTTTATCTGTGCTGGTATAAACCTGACCGCGGGAAATGCTTCTCCAGTTTCCTCCCAGGGCCTCTACCTTGGCCTGCATCACTCGCTCCAGAGAATTATAGCCCAGATCAATATCAAGGCTCTCAGCCATCTCAAAGATAATCTCTGCGGTTTCTCTGGTATCAAAGATGGGATCAATGACCGGTCTGGCAGCACTGTAAACTAACTGACCTGAACCATATGGGGTAAAACTGTCGTCCAGGCGTTCCAGATAGTGCGGACTGGGCAGAATCAGATCTGCCATCTGCGCGGTTTCATCCATAAATGTGCTGAAGCTGACCTTGAAGGGGATCTTTTCAAATGCCTGGGCAGTCTTTTCAGCCTGGGGCAGGGCATAAACCGGATTGGCTTCGTAAACCATAACCACATCAGGCGTGTTCAGGCCCGCTTCTAAGTCTTGCATAAACCGGACCAAGCTTCTGGAAGCTATCTGCCTTTCCAAAGGCGCTGTCTGCACCGATATTGGGGAATCAGGCAGGGCCATAAGTCCGCCGCGCTTGTTCAGATTGCCCAGAAGAAGATTTACCAGGAGTCCTGCTGCGGTGCTCAGGGTGCCGCTTCCCTGGTCAAATTCTGAGCCAGAAACAACCAGAGGCCTGGAAGCTTTTAAAAGCTCCATGGCGGTTTTCTTAAGTTTTTCTTCAGATACTCCGGTAGCAGCGCTGACCTTGCCAGGACTGTAATTATTACGGATATTCCTGCGCACAGCGCTCATTCCCGGAATACTTCCCAGGTCTGCGCCCTGATTAATCAGGTGGTAGGCAATACCCAGGGCAAAAGATTCCTGTTGGCCGGGCAGCATGGGTATCCACTGGTCAGCTACGGCCCCGGAGCCGGTCTGAACCGGTCCCGCGTAAACATATTTGCCTTTCTTCTGCGCGAATGTCTTCTGATTGCGGACAACAGTACCCCAGCTGGCAAGAAGATCCGCGCCCAGCATAAGCACGTAATCTGAATTCTCAATATCGTATCCCACCTGGCCGGTACCGCCGAGCAGGTCCTTCCAGGCCTGAGCTGCTGACTGACAATCACCGGGCATGCGGTAAAAATTGGAACTGCCCATGGAAGCAGTAAACCCGGACAGGACTTCATTGATTGTCCCGTTTTCATCACCGCTGACCACGGCCAGTTTGTCTGAACCCTTGATCCCGGAAAGTCTCTGGGACAGAATGTCCAGGGCTGTATCCCAGGTTACGGATTCAAACCTGCCCGGCCCTGTTTTTTTCATGGGCCCTTTTAGCCTTGAAGGACTGTAAAGCAGTTGAACAGAGCATGCTCCCAGAGGACATATCCCGCCTTTACTCAGGGGATGCTCAGGGTCGCCTTTGGCCGTTACCGGTCGTCCGGCCGCGGTTACAATTTCCAGACCGCATCCGGCAGGACAAAGCTTGCAAGTGGATTTAAGGCTGTACATTTCACCGTACTTAAGCTCTGGTATCCACGGCCAGTTCTGAGTCCAAATGGACAGGTCATCCGTTATTTTCCAGGGCACCGGGGTAAAAAGTGTCCCGGCAGCTCCGCCGACTAGAAAGGTAATAAAACTTCTTCTATCAAGTGCCATCTTTTACCCCTTTTTATTTGTGACATACATAGCAAGCGTTACTGGTGCCTGACTCGGCATGGCACCGCTCACATTCCCACATTTTCATGGTGTCCGCGCTGTATCCGGTCAGCCTGTTCTCATGATACTCCGGAAATGACTCCGCAGTCTCCACTTCAGGATGACAGGTCGTGCAATCATACATTTCATGAGCCATGTGTGAAAAATATACATTATCAGGCTGTTTCTGATAAATCAGCCAGGGGACCTCTTTTTCCTCCCAGACATACTCTTCCACAAAAATAATTTCATCAGGGTCTTCAAACATCACATCCATATGGCAGGCGGCGCATTCTTCTGTGCTGGGCACGCCAGAGAAAGAGCCATCTTCGTTATAATAGTGACAATCATAACAATCCATTCCCACCACTTCCACATGAACAGGGTGACTGAACCAGAACGGCTGCTCTTTTTCACTGAACAGCAATCCCGGGAAAATGATCCACCCGAACAGGAGCGCGCCGACGAAGCCCACTACAAAAGGCAGCAGCAAACAGCTTTTCTTCTTTTTCGCCACTTTTTCCTCCATTGCATCCCAAGAATTATACATTTATACAAAATATGATTAAAGCCCCGGGAACATCCGTACAGGGCTTTGCGCAGAATTTAAACGGTATGACGAAATATTTCGGACACACTATGCAAGACAGGCCAGAGGTGTCAAGAGCAAAAGAAAAAAATCACAAAAGAAAACCCTTTTTTCCGCGGTATTTCAAACAGGAGCAGACAACAGAAAATGCTTGCTTTCAGGACCATCCAAAATTATCGTTGCGCTTTAACAAAAGGTTTTCACGGGAAAGTGTTTTTTCCCGATTATAAATATTACTGGTTTTTCCATTTATACCTGAATCCGTGAAGTTGGTATTTTCGAACTTATGCTTATGCGGGTTTCGGGGTTTGACAAAAGGGGCGCAAACTGTCTGAGCGACTTAGGCGGACTTAATCAAAATCCTTTAACCAGCTGAGTTGATTTAGAAAATAAATAAGTTTCTCCAGCAAAACCTCATCACGGGCAAGGCCTGGATTTTGATTTAGACCGCCTTGAAGTGAGTTTTTGCGGCTGTATTGTCAAATTTCGGAACCTGCTTTCACGGATTCAGGATTTATACTTGAATCCGTGAAAGCAGGTTCCTGAATTTATCGATATGTTTGAAAATACGTATCTGTTCACCATATTTTTTATCCTGGAGCCAATCCGGTTTTCTTATGTTGC
>JBKHCI010000122.1:0-4931 GCA_046541915.1 Desulfonatronovibrio sp.
AACATATCAAACGTGCTGGAAAAATCAGCTGTTTTTAATCTTTTCTATCAAAGCCTGAAGTTCTCCGGCCTGACCGGCAAGCTCATTTATAGCCCGGGCGGATTGTCCCATTGCATCTGCAGTATCAGTGGCAATGCGGTTAATTTCATCAATGCTCCGGTTGACCTGTTCACTGGTTGAGGACTGTTCCTCCGTGGCCGTGGCAATCGAACTGACCTGGGTTGCGACTTCCTGAGCCAGATTGACGATATTTTCCAGGACCTCCCCGGACTTGTTAACCAGCTGGGTGGCTTCCTCCACTGCCAGGACAGCCTTGTCCATGCCTTGTATATTATCCCTGGCTCCCTGTTGAATAGTAGCGATGGACTCCCCCACCTCTTTGGTGGCGGTCATGGTCTTTTCCGCCAGCTTGCGTACTTCATCGGCAACCACTGCAAATCCCCGGCCGGCATCTCCCGCGCGTGCCGCTTCAATGGCGGCGTTAAGCGCGAGCAGGTTGGTCTGGTCAGCAATATCATCGATAACATTCATGATGCTGCCTATCTGTTTGGCCCGGTCGCCCAGACTGTCCAGGCTCTCCTTGACTGAAGAAGACATTTCCTGGACACGGGCAATGGACTTGATTGACTTATCAACAATCCTGGCTCCTTCCCCGGCTTCATTTTTGGCCTTATCTGCGCCGTTGGCAGCATTGGAAGCATTTTTGGCCACTTCCAGGACTGTGGCGTTCATCTGTTCCATGGCAGTGGCTGTTTCTGTAATCCGGTGCTTCTGATCTTCCGCGCCCTTGGTGGAATGTTCCACCTGAGCGGACAACTCCTCTGAAGCTGAACCGATCCTGCCCACAATGCCTTCAAGCTGATCAGCCGCCTGGGTTTTGCCTTCTGTCCGGGCCATTTCAGCCTGTTCCCTGGCCTCGTTAGCCTCTCTGGTTGCCAGCCTTGCTTTTTCTGATTCACGCACAGCTTCAGCAGTCTTGGCTTCACTCTCCTTGATCATCTTTTTCAGATTAGCCACCATCTTATTCAACGATTCAGCCAACACTCCGGTTTCATCAGCACTCTTAATGCTCAGGGTTTCATCCAGATTTCCATCAGCAACCCTGGAGGCAAAGTTTGTCGCCGCAACTATACGTCCGGCCAGAGTCCTGGCCAGAAAAAAACCAGCCAGAAGCATAAGAGCGCCAATGAGCAGGGTAACCCACATGATAGAGGCCAGAGTGGTTTTCTGGGCGCTTTCAATTATCTCTCTGTCTGTTCCCAGAAAATACATGCCAATGGTCTCTCCCTGCAGATTAACAAGCGGCCAGTAGGCGGTATCATACCATCGTCCAATAATATTGTTTCTGTCCTGAAACGTTTCCGAATCAGTAAGTACGGTCCTGGTGACCTCAGGATTGGTCATCTCTGTACCCACGACCCTTTGTCCGTCGCGCCTGATGGTTGTGGAAAGTCTGGTATCTCCCTGAAATATGGTGGCCTCAACCCCGAGTTTTTCCTGGATGGCATCCACGAATATATTGGATTCAAAACTCATTCCCAGGGTAATGACTCCCACTGTTCTCTCAAATATCCTTACAGGATGTGCGGCCAGCAGGGACATGCCTGCCTCACTGAGGGTTTCAGCCCCGGCCACAGGTTCACCTTCCAGGGCCTTGCTTACATTTTGCTGGGACAAGACAGAGTCGGCTTTTACATCTGAATGCCCCCTGAGTATCACCTCTCCCTGGGTGTCAGTAAAGGTCACAAATTCGATGTCTCCTGCCTGCATCAACTCTTCAGCATATTTGGCAAGCACTTTGGCATCGCCGGAATAAACAGCTGAAGCAAGCTGATGATCCTGGGCCGCGCGCCTGGCAACTTCCAGATAATAGGCTTCCTTGTCCCTGATTTCATGTTTCATGGCCGACTGGAAGTTCTCAATGTTCTTTACCGACTCCTGATCAAATCCATCGGTCACAAAATGCTTGGTAGTAAAAAAGACCGATATACCCAGCAGCAGAACACTTGCCGCAACCATCCCCAATAATTTCCAAAAGATTGAAATACGCATTGTCCACTCAATTTATTATAATGACTGAATGTCAGTTTTGTTAAACGCTCAGCTTCAGGGCTGTCTGGGCCACTCTGGCTCCAAGCTTTGCTCCGTTCTCCAGTGCCTTTTCATCAGGCGCGCCCTCACAGGCAGTACCGTAATGCCCGGTAGCGCTCATGGGATCGCCCACAATAACCATGCCGTAAATCAGCCAGGCCTGGATAATGGAAAAGATGGTGGTTTCCTTTCCTCCTGTAGGATCTCCGGAAGTAGCAAAGGCAGCACCCACTTTACCTTCCATTTTCTTTCTCAGGCTGACAAAATCATCAATCACTCTTTTCAGATCAGCGGCCATCACTCCGAAATAAACGGGTGATCCGGCGATTATCCCGCTTGAATCAAGAAAATCCTGCTTTTTTACTTCTGCGGTGCTTTTAAGAACTGCTGTAGCTCCGCTTACTGATTCCACGCCCCGGGCGATTGCCTGGGCCAGTTTTTGAGTATTTCCTGATTTGGAATAATATAAAACCAGTATCTGCATAACAATAACCTCCTGAATAATTTAAAATCCGCTTTCCAAGCCCGGACTTATAAGGGCGGCGGCCTTTCCTGAGCCTTCAAGCACAGGCCGGGGTTCATTTACAATCTCAACTTTCCGGCCCTGTATCTTCAGTCTTTTTTGAGCCAGCCACTGAATCGCCTGGGGAAAAATCCGGTGCTCAAGATTTAATATCCGCTCCCCCATGGACTTGGCGCTGTCATCCGCGAAACCCGGAACAGCCGCCTGTATGATAATTGGGCCGTGATCCATTTTTTCATCCACAAAGTGAACAGTGCATCCGGACACCTTTACCCCGTATTCCGCTGCCTGCCTCTGCCCGTTCACTCCGGGGAACGAAGGCAGCAGGGCAGGATGGATATTTAAAATCCGGCCGGGAAAACTGCTGATAAAAAAAGGAGTCAGGATACGCATGAAACCGGCCAGAATAACCGCCTCTGCTCCGGAGTCTCTGATCTCATCCACCACTGCCCGGTCAAAATCCTCCCGGGACTCAAAAAAAGTATGTTCAACCACCCTGGTTGCAAGACCATGGTTTGCGGCCCGTTCCAGACCGTAGGCTCCTTTCTTGTTGGAAAGGACCAGGGTGATCCGGGCATCCAGAATTCCCTGGTCAATGCGGTCCATTATGGACTGCAGGTTGGACCCGCTGCCAGACACCAGAACTGCTATTTTAAGAGGCATGGCTTAACCTTTTTCCAATCCCAGGAAGCCCTGGTACAAAAAATTTTCATAAGTCACTCAATATTTATACTAACTATTAACCATTGCCTGGACTATCCCGGGAATAGTATAATCCTCGGGCATGAGATCAGCCATGAACCCGAATTTCTGGAGCGTTTCCGCTGTTACCGGGCCTATACACACCAGCTTGAGCCCATTTTGCACATAGGGCTTGAGTTTGTCAGGGGCAATCAGGGAGAAAAAATTCTCTACTGTGGATGAACTGGTAAAGGTAATATATTGGACAGCTCCTTTTTCCATGTTGGACAGGATCAGACTGCCGTCCGCCTGGGCCAGCCCGGTTTCGTACACTGGAAGGACCTGTACGTGCGCTCCGGCCTTTTCAAGTTCTGCGGGCAGAACTTCCCTGGCAACCCTGGCCCTGGGAATAAGCACCTTCTTATCCTTGACCCCAAGCTTCAGGAGTCCGTCCACAACCGACTCAGCCACATATTTTTCCGGGACAAAATCAGCGAAAATCCCTTTTTCTTCCAGCTCCGTCGCGGTTGCAGGGCCAATGGCCGCCACCCTGTTGTTTCCCAGGGCTCGTGCGTCCAGTCCCATTTTCCTTATTTCCTGCCAGAAAAAACGCACACCGTTAACCGAGGTGAAAATCAGCCAGTCATAGTCCATTAAATTCTTAATGGCTTTTTTAAGGGGTTCATAATCCTGCAGAGGATTTATCTCAATGGTGGGAAATTCAAAACAGCACGCTCCCAGGTCACTAAGATCCTGGACAAGTCCGCTGGCCTGTTCTCTGGCCCTGGTAACCACCACCCCTTTTCCCAGAAGAGGCAGTTTTTCAAACCAGTTCAGTTCATCCCTTAAACAGACCACCTGGCCAACCACCAGCAGGGACGGCGGCTTGAATCCCTTATCCGCTGCCGCTTGGGGAATCTCTTTTATAGTGGAAACCAGGGATCTGTGCTGACAGGTTGTTCCCCACCGAACCAGAGCGGCCGGCATATCCGGGCTCATTCCGTTTTCCATGAGCATTTTACTGATGTGCGCAAGATTCTTGACTCCCATGAAAAAAACCAGGGTACTTGTGCCTGAGGCCAGGGACTGCCAGTTGTGAGCGCTTTCCGGCTTGCTGGGATCTTCATGGCCGGTGATAAAAGAAACTGATGACGCGTATTTTCTGTGCGTCAGGGGGATGCCTGCGTATGCCGGGGCTGCCACCGCCGAGGTCACTCCCGGAATCACTTCAAATTCTGCCCCGGCTTCCAGAAGCTCCTGGGCCTCCTCTGCGCCCCGGCCGAAAATATATGGATCTCCGCCCTTGAGCCTGGCCACTGTCTTGCCCTGCAGGGCCTTTTCCACCAGAAGATCATTGATCTGGTCCTGAGGCATGGTGTGATCCCCGCCTTTTTTGCCCACATAGATGATCCGGGCATCTTTGCGGCAGTATTTAAGGAAAACCTCATTGGCCAGATAATCGTAAACCACCACGTCCGCTCTCTCCAGAATTTCTCTGGCCTTTATGGTCAACAGACCTGGATCACCCGGACCAGCTCCGATAAGATATACTTTGGACATTGCTTCCTCAATAAAATTTCAAAACAAGATTAAAACCTAAAAAATTCGTAACTATTCAGCACAATTTATAATTCAC
>JBKHCI010000023.1:0-19424 GCA_046541915.1 Desulfonatronovibrio sp.
GGTTAGTCTGAGTTCCATATTATAATATTTCAGGTCTGATAAAGATGAGCAGCTCGTTTTTGCTGTCGCCTATATGCTGGTTTTTAAAAAGCCAGCCAAGGACAGGCACAGTGCCAAGGCCTGGAATCCGGCCTTCGTTCTGTTCTTCTATGGTCTTCATTATCCCGCCGATTACTATGGTCTCTCCGTTTTCTATCAAAAATTTGGTTCTGGTAAGCCTGGTATTTATGCCGTCTTCGGCCGGGCTGTCATCGCTTAGTTCAAGGTCCAGGATGAGCCGGTTATCTGCTGTTATCTGGGGTTGGACAGCCAGTCTCAGTACAGCGTCTTCGTATTCGGTGCGGGTGCCCCTCTCATCAGGAACCTGCCTGCGTATCCTTACTCCCTGTTCGATTTCGGCCCGGACATTGTTCAAAGTTATAATTTTGGGAGCGGAAATGGTTCTGGACTGGTTCTGGGATTCTCCCAGTCTCAGTTCCGCGTCCAGTGAAAACATGTTCCCGGTCAGTCTATCAAGGCTCCCGGTCAGGGCTGCAGAGTAATCAGGCATTGCCGGAAAATTCATGCTGGAGTACTGGACCGCGCCCAGCACATTTCCATTAGGAGAAAAAGCGTTCTGTTCGGGATAAAGAAAGTTCCAGCCAATGCCCAGCCCTCTGGTGAATTCTTCACTTGCGTAAACCACCCTGGCTTCAATATAGACCTGCTTTTCCGGACGGTCCAGGTTTTCAATGAGGGCTTTTACATCATCAATATGAGAGCTTGTATCCTGGACAATCAAGGTGTTGGTTCTGGGATCGTGGGAGACTTTACCCCGATCAGAAAGAAAATCTTTGATCTGGGGGAGCATTTCATTGGCAGTGGAATAATTTATCTGGATGAATTCTCGCTCCAGAGGCTCCAGGTCACTGATGCTTTTTCTGGCCTCGGCTTCCGCTTGCCGGGCTCTTCTGGCCTGGGCCTGTTCAGCTTCCAGTTTCTGGGCAGTGGTAATCCGGATAATATTGCCCTGGTGAACCATTCCCAGATTTTTTTGAATAAGGACCAGATCCAGGGCCTGATCCCATGGAATATCTTTCAGGCGCAGGGAAATTCTCCCGGTTACGTCTTCGTCCAGAACCAGGTTATAATCAGTGATGGAAGTAATAAGACGGATTACGTGTTCGACTTCGGCATCCTGAAGATCAACGGAAATGAGATCCCCGGTATAATCCTTCTTCATGCCGGGAAAAAGAGTACTGGATCCGATCTCTGCGGGTGCGCCGGGAAGCTCCCTGGACAGGTCTGTAAAATGGACGTCAGCACTGCTGTTCTGCTCAGCTTCTGATTGAGAAGGAGCTTCCGCAGGGGCGAACTCGTAGGTTAAAGAATCCGGACCTGTGGAAACCTGGAAGGGCATCTCCTGGTTCCAGTTCCAGATGAGCCTGGTCCCGGACTCAGTATTCTGCAGAAAAAGAGATTTAATTCCTGCCTCAAATTCATCAAGGCGGTACAGCGGGGTAAGGGACAGGTCTGTTTTAAAATCCGGGATCAGGGCTTCCATCCGGGAATCGTTTTTTACGCGCACAGAAGGTTCAGGGATGTCCCTGCCCTGCAAATCAACATAAAGGTGCCCCTGTTCATCTGTCCAGAAGTCCAGCCCGGTTATTTCATGTTCAGCAGTGCCGGGATCAGAAAGGGGTTGAGCACCGGCCTGCACCGGGATGAAGGTGAGCAGCAAAAATACTGCGAACAAGTCAACAGGGATGGACATAAAAAACAAGATATTTTTTTTCATTTAATCTTCCTGATCAGGTCTTAACTTCAGGGTTGTCTGTTTTTCTTCGGTTACGCCGAACATATTGGTAACTTCTTCCTGGACGATTATCTGTCCGGGTTGAATTGCCGTAACTTTTCCCTGATTTTTTCCTACTGTGGTACCCTTGTTAACAATGAACCCTTTTCCGTCGGGCAGTTCAACCATGGCTGACGGGCTTCCCGCAGGATCAGTGCTCCAGATTATACCTACAAGAACAAGCTGGCTTACTTCTACTTTTTCCAATGGAGTCAGGGGCCTTTGCGGTTCACTTCTTTCTGGTGTTTCCTCTTCAGCCAAGGGCTGAACAAAAGGAACAAAGGGATCGGTTACTCCCTGGGGGTTGTAAGAATAATCTGAAGGAGTCAGCCATTCCGGCGGTGGGGGATCAGATGGTTGCGAGGCGCTGTTGTCAGCTGCAGATGCAACCGGGGTCATAACAAGTATGAGCAAAATTAACAGCGACAATCTGTTCATTCTTCCCGGTCCTCCAGTTCTGCCTGGGATAATGACCTGTAGACCAGCAGTACGCTTTCCGCTGAGAGAGTAATGTTCTCTCCCTGCTGTTCGGATAGGGGGCTGAGCCTGAGGCTTTGCAGGCTGACCAGGCGATCAAGCCTTGAAAGTTCGTCAAAATAGCTCATGAGATGGTGAAAGTTTCCCTGAAGTCTCAACTGCACCGTTCTGGTGGCATAGTACTTGTGCACCTCTTCGGAGCCGGGCTGAAACAAAAGAAAACGAACCCCTTTTTCATTGCCCAGCTGTTCAAAAGAAGCCAGGAGTCTTTCCAGAGCATGGGCATCCTTGGGCAGCAGAGTGTTGGCCAGGATCAGTTCTCTTTCCATTTTTTCAAGGGCCCCTTCTGTTTCGGGAAGTTTGGCTGCCTGGATTGAAAACCGGGTAATGTCTTCTTCCAGAGACTCAGCGTCCTGCTTGAGCTCAGCCATTTTTCCCAGGGCAGGTTCAAGGTAAAAATACCAGGATGTTCCGCAAATTACAGCCAGAATCAGAAACTGAACAAGAATTTTCTGAGTTCTGGTCAGCTTTTCAATGCTGGATAATATTTCCTGTTTGTTAATCTTCATGAGCGGCCTGGTTATGTCCGGAAGTTGCCGGTCCGGCCCTGATCTGGAACTGAAACTCCACCAGGTCGAGGTCCATGACTTGTCTCCGGGATGTTCTTTGTGTGCTTACCGAACGTATATAATCCGAATCTCTAAGTTCATCAACATACGCGGCAAAAGTCTGGTTATCCAGGGCTACACCTCTGATGTCCAGAACCCCCTGTCTGCTGAGGTTAAGGGCTTCAAACCACATTTCCTCGCCTGGCACATACCGGACAGCCTCATCTACATAGATTACCGGCAATTGTTGCTTCAAGCGTATTGTTTTGATTGCTGAAATGTTAGAATCAATTTCCTCCAGTTCTTTTTCCAGCTGGTTGATTTTGCCGACTTTAGTCAGCAGAAGCTGTCTCTGGGCTTCTCTTTCCTCAACCAGCTCCTGAAGTTTGTTTACCTGCCTGCCGGACCAGAAAACCGCCGTGCCGATTCCCGAGGCGATGATCGCCACCACAAGAACAAACAGGATAACCTGCCTTTCAGTGTCAGAGGATTTTGCCCTTTTGGCGTGAGGAAGAAGATTGATTTTGATCATGATCTAGCACTGACCTGCTGGGAAAAATTATATAATGCCCCGCAGGGCAAGTCCGGTTGCCACCGCGAACTGAGGTTTGACCGCATCCAGATATTTGGGGTCATAATCATTTAACGGGGTCTGGATATTTTTCCAGGGGTCCAGATGGGTGGTTTCAATATCCAGCTCTTCCTGAAAAATATTGTCTATCCCCTGAATCAGGCTTCCCCCGCCGGATAAAAATATTTTTCGGGCCTGACCAGCATCAGGGAAAGAAGTCTGATAAAAACCAATAAGCCTTTTGACTTCATCGGACCACGATTTGATGATGTCAGACATGTCCCTTATTATCTCCAGGTTTTCCGGCCCGTTTTCAGAAGACGGACCCTTAAGCTTGATTTTTTCGGCCTCAGCCCTGCTGATGTCCATGCGACCGGCCAGAATGTCGGTGAGCTGCTTGCCCCCGAAAGACATTTCTCTGAAAAAAACCGGCTGGCTTTGCCAGAAGATGGAAAATATGCTCTGTGCTCCGCCTATGTCCAGAAGATATGCCGGTTCATGGACAAGTTCAGGGTAGTTGAATTCAAAGCAGTTGCTAAGGGCAAAGGCGTCAACATCCACGATCCCCAGGGAAAGGTTTGAGTGATCCATTACTTCCATCAAATCATTGACCACCTTTTTTTTGCTGGCAACCAGCATAACCTCCATGGTTTCCTGCTTGTCTTCCTTGCCCATCATCTGATAATCCAGATATACATCATTCAAATCAAAGGGTATATATTGCCTTGCTTCTTTGTGGATGGTCTGTTCCATTTCTTTGGCAGACCTGGTTTTAAAAAATACCCTTTTGACAATAACCGAATGTCCGGCCATGGAAGAAATGACCACCTTATCCTTGAGGTCAAGGTGATCCCACAGAACCCGGACCCTCTTTCCCTGAGAGGAAGCATTGTCCAGGTCGCCCGCGGTCCAGGGCAGGCGGCCAAATGTTTCCAGGAAAGGAGATTTGCCTTTCCTGGAAATCTTGACTGTTTTGGCCCAGGAGCTTCCCAGATCCAGCCCGCAAAGCGGGGTTTTGGATTGTAAAAAGCTGAAAAGTTTCAAGGGTTATGATTCCTGGGGTCTGATGGTCATTACAGGGATGCTGGCAGACTTGACGATCTTTTCCGCTACCGAGCCGAATAAAACCCTGTCTATGCCTTTTCGTCCGTGAGTCCCCATTATGATTAAGTCAATCTCTTCTTCACGGGCATAACTCAGGATCTCCTCGGCAGCATATCCGCTCAGGACTTTGCCGGTTACATCGATATCCTTGAAATTTTCCTGAACAAAAGTATCCATGGTCTTTTCAGCTCCGGATACTATTTCTCCAACAAAGCTTTCAATGGATGTGGGAGGAACGTGAAAACCCACATATTGTGAGAGGCTGGGAGCGACGTAAACCACCTTGACAGAAGCGTTTAAAGATTTACCCAGAAGCTGAGCATATGAAGCCACTGTAGAGCTCATTTCCGAAAAATCAACAGCGCACATAACTTTTTTGATTGTAGCCATAAGACCTCCAGTAAATGGGACTAAATTGTTCTTTTATAAAAATATTGCCAGAATTTAAAAAAATTAACAAGGATCACAGGGTATAATAAGGAGAAGAGAATCATGCCTATTTTTGAATATTATTGTACAAGATGTAAAGAATTATTTGAAGAACTGGTCATGCACCCTGATAAGGAGCAGGTTTGTTGCCCCAGGTGCAATGACCACCGCCATACCCAAAAACGTGTATCCGCAGCATGCAGGACCAGAGGATCCTCAGATACGGACAACGCGGTTAGCCCTGCTTCCTGTTCTCCAGGCGGTTTTTCCTGAGGATGATTTCTCTGTGCTTTGGTTCAAAGCATTATTTTCCCACTGTTCCAAACTTTTCAAACTTCATGGTCAGGCCGGCCCTTCCCTGAGTGGCTGAGCGCAGGTCTGTGGAAAAGCCGAACATTTTACTTAAAGGGGTCAGGGATTTAATTACTTTCTGGCCGTGACGGTCATACATGTTTTCGATCTGGCCTCCTTTGCTGCCCAGCAGGCTTACACAATCACCCACGAACTCGTCCGGAGTGGAGATTTCTACCAGCATTATGGGTTCCAGGAGTAGCGGGACGGCCTGGGACAAGGCCTGTTTAAGGGCTTGAAAGGCTGCCAGTCTGAAGCCGATGGCATCAGCCCCGTCTTTTGCTGATATTTCTTTTATCCGGACTACCACATCAGTTACTGGATAACCTTTGATCTCTCCGGCCTGCAAACCGTCTTCAACTCCGTTGTATACAGCTTCCACCCAGGATTCAGACCATTTCTGGGTATCGATTTCCATGACGATGCGGTTGCCTTTGCCCCGGGGCGCTGGTTCCATTTCCAGACTGACAAAACCGTAATGGAATTCTTCACCCAGCTCCCTGGCATATTCAAAATCGCCCCGGGAGGAACGGCCAATTGTTTCCTGGTATACCACCTGGGGATTTCCAGCCCTGAAATCCACGTTATATTCCCGTTTTATGCGGTGAAGAACAACATCAAGATGCAGCTCGCCCATTCCTGATATAATTATCTGGCCGGTGTCCGCGTCTTTTTGGAAAAACAGGGTGGGATCTTCCTGCAAAAGCTTTTCCACGGCAAAGACAAGGCGCTCTTCCTGTTCGCTGTTCAGGGGCTCCATGGCCAGGGAGATGACTGGAGTATATTCGCTGATTTTTTCCAGGATCAACGGATCATCCCGCAGGCACAGGGTGTCGCCTGTGCGGGAATCCTTAAGCCCGGCTACTGCAACAATCTGTCCGGTCAGTGCCTGGTCAACCTTTTCTCTGTTGTTGGCGTGAAGGACAAAAATCCTGGCCACGCGCTCCATTATGTTCTGGGTGGAATTATAGACCTGCTGTCCGGACTCGATTTTTCCGGAGTAAATCCGGAGAAAGACCAGTTTCCTTCCGGTCTCAACGCTGACTTTAAAGGCCAGGGCTGATAAGGGAGCCTGAACTTTGGCCGGAAAAGACACAGGATTTCTCAGGGTGGGGTGGATTCCTCTGGCAGGCGGCACATCTTCCGGAGAAGGCAGAAAATCGGCAATCGCGTCCATAACCGGCTGGATCCCTATGTTTTTCAAGGCGGAACCGGCCAGTACAGGAACGCCCTTGAGCTTGATCGTGGCCTGGCGCAGGGCCTCCCGGATTTTTTGTGGAGGGATGTCTTTATTCTCAAGATAGTCCTCCATGATCTGCTCGTCAAATTCTGAAAGGAGTTCCAGAAGGTGGTTTTTCCACTTATCTATAATCAGGGATTCAGACTCGTCAGGATCAGTCTGGATTATGCCGCGGCCGAAACTATCCCTGTCAAAACACAGTTTTTTGCGGGAAATAATATCCAGGACAGCTTGGAATTCCGTGCCCTGCCCCAGGGGAACATGAACCGGTAAAGGAATGGCTTTGAGTTTGTCCTGCATGGCCTGCAGAACATTTTCAAAATCCGCTCCGGGCCGGTCCATTTTGTTGATAAAGGCTATTTTAGGTATATGGTATTTGGCTGATTGTTTCCAGACGGTCTCGCTCTGGGGTTCTACACCGCCTACCGCGCAGAATACAGCCACCACTCCGTCCAGGACCCGCAGGGCCCGGTCCACTTCAATGGTGAAATCCACATGACCAGGGGTATCAATAATGTTGATGGTTTTATCCCGCCATAAGCAGGTGGTGCAGGCTGAACCAATGGTAATGCCCCTTTCCTGTTCTTCGGGCATGAAATCCATGGTGGCGGTTCCTTCATGTACCTCTCCCATGCGGTGTATCTTGTTGGCATAGTAGAGCACGCGTTCGGTAAGGGTGGTTTTGCCCGCGTCAATATGGGCTATAATCCCGATGTTTCTTATCCTCTGCAGATATCCGGAGGGAACGGCCGGGCTTTTCATTCTAGACAATCTCCTGAAGGTGTATCCTGTTTATGGTGAAAAAACTGTTGTCAATTTCCGGCCAGAGCCAGAACGGCTCCATGCCCCTGGAAAATCCCCTGGGGATAGCGCAGGATGTGAACATTTTTTCAGGTCCCAGAAAAAGATCAAAAGATTTTTTAAACAGCTCATGGATATCAGCATCTGTTCGGATGAAGTTTTGCGGAGCGTCTCCAGGCACAGGGCCTGCCAGGGTGAATCCGGCATCAGGGTGAGCCCGTTGGATAGCTTCATAATCCCAGCTGTTTTTGTGTTCCGCCCAGATAAGTATTTCCGGCTTGTTCCGTAAAATCAATCGGATATATTTTTGAGCATAGCGCGGATGATTATAGAAATATTTTTCCACCGGGCTTTGAGTGCAAAGGTCCATTATGGCTAAGGGACCATCTTCTGTTATACCCTGGAAAAGTAAGCGGACGTTTTCAGAGGGGATGACAAATATGTTTTCAATGCCTGCCAGCTCCAGTGAAGTCAGGATTTCCGGGCAGGGTTCATCTTTGTCTTCTTTATTTAAAAAAACAAGGATTTCATCTGTTCCAGCCGCTATGGCTGGAATGGCGGCAGCAAGCAGTCTGTTCCAGGATTTGAGACGGGTGTCTGTAAGTATAACTGTTTTGGGTACTGGAAAGGATGTCCTGGTTTGTGAAAATCCTGTTTTCCGGCGGGCTGTTTCAATATATTCAGACCTGGTTTCATGGCCGTAAAAACTCAGTAAATAAGCAATGAATTTTTTCATCCATGATCTTTGGAGATCTCCAGTGTCCTGGTATGACTGAGCCATAACCTCATCGCTGACCAGACAGGAGTTCCATTCCTGTAATGATAACATGATTATTTTCCTTAGAAATAAATCGGTTATAAACACAAAAGTTTAAAGCCCGGTCCTGTTTTGTCAAGCAAAACATGGGGTAATCATACACCATAGTTGCCGGCAGGACTTGTATTTGGAATGTGATGTTGAAACAGGTCGAAAAGCGGGAGTGTATCTGAGCTCATATACTCAGCTAGGCTGGCTGCCTAAATCTCACAATTGGCTTAGTCGCTGGAAGCCTGAGTTCAACGTTCAAGGTTCATTCTTTAACGTTAAAGAGTAAGAAAAAGGAATTGATCCCGGGAGCTTTTTTGCTCTTTATCCGGCACTCGCTTTAGAGCGTATTTTTAGGCATGAGCAATCATTCGCAACTCAAGTGTGTGCCGGACTGTGGCTTGGAATTTATGGACAGCCTGCCTGACAAGGACTTTTTCAGCAGGCTGCTGAATGCTTTTCAGGGCTTTTTACTGACTGAGCTTTAAGGTAAAATCAACTGTGGTACCTTTGCCTGGTGTGCTTTGAACATTGATTTCCCCGCCGTGTTTCTCAATGAACTCTTTGCACAGGATCAGCCCCAGCCCGGTTCCTTTTTCTCCCTTGGTTCCGGTCTGTCTTTTAAAAGGATCGTGGGTAAATATTTTGGACAGGATGTCCTTGTTCATGCCTATGCCGTTGTCCTGGATGATTATCCTGGCCCATGACTCGTCCTGCCTGGCTGTTACGGAGATCTGTCCTCCCTGATGTGTAAATTTGAGGGCATTGTAAATGATATTCCTGATAACTGTTCTGATCATGTCCTGATCCGCCGCAACCATGAGATCAGGGGGAATCCTGCAGATCAGGCTTATGTTGTTCTGCCTGGCTGCATCAAGGGCTGTTTCCAGACTTGTGTCTATCAGATCCTTTAGAGTGCATGGTGCAGGGGAATAGTCTACGGATCCCTGACTCATGCGCGCCCATTGCAGGAGATCATTTAAAAGGGTGAACAGGCTGCGGGTGCTTTTATTCATTTCCCGCAAGGCATAACTCATGTCATCTCTGGATAGGGATTCAAATTCAGCGGCAAGCATTTCAGACAGGCTTAATACGCCGGACAGTGGCGACTTCAGGTCGTGAGCGATGATAGAAAACAGTTTGTCTTTTTCAGCACTGGACTTCTGAAGTTCCTGGTTCATCTTTCTGATCTTTTCCTCAGTCTGTTTTCTTTCGGTTATATCCGTGGCGATTTCCATCCTGACCAAACGTCCGTCAGTCCAGTAGATGGCCTGGTCCCGGCATTCATACCATCTCCCATTGGAAGTATTCAGAAATTCCCACCGGTGTGTTCCAGCAGGCGTATTATCAGAGGATATGATTTTGTGGTTGGTACAGAAAGGACACGGCCCCTGCATCTCATTTTGCAGGACTTCCCAGCATTTACGGCCGACAATATTTCCCCATGTCCTGCGTCCGTATTCATTAATGAAAAGTATTTCATATGTCTGCATATCAATAATATAGACCAGGGCGTCCAGACTATCCATGACTGTCTTGAGTCTTTCGTGAGACTGCATAAGGGCTTCTTCCGCGACTTTGCGCCTGGTAATATCCCGGATAGCCGCTACCCTTAAGGACTGACCCCGGGTCACAAAATTTCTGGCTTCAAGTTCCGCGTGAAATATTTCTCCGTTTTTCCGGACACATCTGACTGTGTAAGGCTGGGCATATTCTTTGACCACATTTTTTCTGACCAGATCCACGTCATCTTTATGGACTGCCATATTTATGATATTTTTTCCCAGGAGTTCGTTCTTGGGATACCCGAGCAATTTTTCCAGGGAAGAGTTTACATCCCTGACCAAACCATTGCTGTGGATAACAACGCCCTCCATGGTGACGTCAGACAGGAGACGATAGCGCTCTTCGCTTTCAAGCAGGGCCTGTTCCGCCAGCTTGAGTCTGGTGATATCATTAACCACCAGCAGTAAGAATTCGCTGTCCGCGTCTGCAGTCTGGACATAAGGGATGTTTTCTCTTTTACCCACACATCTGACAACCAGATTTCCGTGTTTGCCTGCCAGGCTTAGTTCAAGTCTTTTTCCCTGAGGATTTTTGAAAAAAGCCCTGTAGCGTCCATGAAATACAGCACGATCCTCTGGGCTGAGTAAGTCAGCCAGAGGTCTGCCGATTAGCTGGCCGGGTTCTTTGCCGACCATGGCGGCAAAAGTCTCATTGGTCTGGTGGATGATGGCACTATGATCAATACTTATATAGCCTGCAGGAGCATTATTGTAGAGGCTGACGAACTGGTCTCGGGCCTGTGACAGCTGCTGCTGGGTGCTTCGAAGTTCTTCATTCTGAATTTCCAGCTCTATCTGATAAACCTGGTAGTCATGGATAAGTGTTTTAATTTCCGCTGGACCCAGGCTGTCGATTTCAGGCATTGTGTTTTTCAACCGGGCTTCAGCCTTTTCCCGCAATGTTTTCATTCTTTTCTGCTTATTTTGGGCCATAGTCTTGTTCTCATGGTAAAGATTGCCGGATCAGAACTGCTGCACTCAAAAAAATGTGGAAAACAGTTTTGGAAATGTGCTTAATATTATAAATTTTAGTATCTAAAATTTATAATATTTCGTCAATGCCAAATCAGGAACTGCTTTTGCCGGGATCCTGACGGATTTGACACGGCGCATACTTACACATGTGTAATATTGGCACGATTATAAAAATTCGCATAGTCAATGCTCTTCCAGGGTAAATGCCCGTCATTTCCCGGTTATGATGAACAGAAATGGTTTTAAAATTCATTGGCATGGATGATGCTTAATATTAAGTCAAAATTGATTGATCAAGGATAAACAATTGATCAATCCAACAAACAAACGGAGGTATTTGATGATTTTGAAAGACAAGTTTAGGTTTATGATTACTGTTTTCTGCTGCCTGTTTCTGATGGCAACAGCTTCAACTCTGAGTGCCCAGGATCAGCAGGGTCAGGAAGGCCAGTCACAGCAACAGGACATGATGCAGCAGCCTGACCAGTCAGCCGAACCCATTGAGGTCAGCGACGCTGAACTGGACAAAGTAGCTCAGGCCTACGTTCAGATAACTGAGATCAGGGGAGAATTCCAGGAAACATTGTCTGATGTTTCAGATCCGGAAAAAGCTCAGCAGCTGCAGGAAGAGGCAGGAGAAAAAATGGTTCAAGCCGTTCAGGATAACGGGCTTGATGTCCAGAAATACAATGAAGTGATGGAAGCAGCTCAGGTTGATGAAGAACTGCGCGAAAAGCTTCTGGCCCGTATGGAAGAAATGGAATAACCTGCTTTGCGCCAGCCAAAAATATTCTGGTATAAAGCTGATTTTATAATGTTAGGAGGGAAGTTAGATGAAAACTAAAAATCTGATTATTTCTATTGTCGCCATGATTGTGCTGGGTTTCGGGGTTGCCTGCGATCCGCCTGAAGGCGAAGAGCAACAGGTCCCGCCTCCTGCTCCTGAAGCACCCAGTGGTTATGAACAGCCATCCACTCCTGGAGAAGAGCCTGGTACTTCTGACCCAGGAGACCAGGGCCAGGAAGGTTCAACTTATTAATAGACAGTTTCTTCCTCCAGCCGACATAACCAAAAAAAAGCCCCCTCAAGCAAGGGGGCTTTTTTTTGGTTACTCTATAAATATTTTTTCCAGAGGGTCAGGGATTACCCTTCCAATTACCGCGCTGTGAGAAAGTCCGCCGGCATGCAGTTCAGCTAATAGAGACCCGGCCCGGGAAGAAGGGCAGCAGATAAGAAGCCCGCCAGAGGTTTGGGGATCGAAAAGTATATCCTGCATCACTGGTGATATCCGGGGGGCGAACCGGGTCATGCACTCCCTGAATTCTTTGTTTTTATGGGCTCCGGCCGGGACCATGCCCATGGAACCGAATTCCATGGCTTCGGGCATTACAGGGATGCAGGAGCTGTCTATCAGGATGCTTTTCCCAGATCCCATGACCATTTCAGCCAAGTGGCCGATAAGGCCGAAACCGGTGATATCCGTGCAGGCGTGGACTTCATGTCTTTTCATGATCCTGGCAGCGTTCATGTTGAGTTGGGCCATGAGTCTGGTGGCCTTTTCAACAAGTTCCGGTGTTGCCAGTCCGCCTTTGATGGCCGTGTTGACAATGCCTGTGCCCAGAGGCTTGGTCAGTATCAGGACGTCTTTATCCCGCATGCCCGTTTTGGTCAGGATTCTGGAAGGATGAATAAAGCCGGTAACCGAGAGACCGTACTTGAGCTCTTTGTCTTCAACACTATGGCCGCCCACAAGAACAACACCAGCCTCGCGCATTTTTTCCAGACCGCCCATGATAATCTTGCGCAAAACATCGATATCCATGTCTCCAAGGGGAAAGCCCACCAGGTTCATGGCGGTTTTTGGTTCCCCGCCCATGGCGTAAACATCGCTAAGGGCGTTGGCCGCGGCAATCTGGCCGAACCAGTATGGATCGTCAACAATCGGTGTAAAAAAATCAACGGTCTGGATCAGGGCCAGGTCGTCTGATACCCTGTATACTCCGGCATCATCGGCCCGGTCCAGTCCCACAAGCAGATTTTTATCCGTGGGGAAATCAATCCCCTTTAAGGCTTTATCCAGGTCCCCTGGAGGAAGTTTGGATGCTCAGCCGGCCCCTTTGACTGTTTCGGTCAGCCGTTTGTGATTGTTTTGTTTGTTCATGGCAAAAAGCTTGCTGTTTAGCTGTCTGAAGTTTAAGTTTGTACTACTTGATTTTTACAAACATATTGTGCACCCACAGTTTATCAAGGTCCAATAGATAATATCAATGGATCAATCTGAATTCTATTGAAAATATAAATATCCGGTGTATAATTGTATCAAGAACCGCTGCAGTGCTGCGGTTTTCTCAAAAAAAAGGCCCGGCCGGGTGCCGGGCCTTAAGCCGGTAAGATAAGTGTTATCCGGTCTTACTGGGCCTGTGGCCTGTATTCATCTTTCATCAGCCTGGATGAAAGGGGAATACAGTTTTCACGACCGCAAAACAGTTCTTCCGGGGTTGTGCCCAGAATGGCTTCAGACAGGACATCATCCATGGTTTTCACCGGGATGACCTCAAGTCCTTTGAGCACGTTTTCCGGGACTTCTTCCAGATCTTTTTGGTTGCCGTCAGGGATGAGCACTCTGGTTATCATGGCCCTGCGCGCTGCAAGAAGTTTTTCCCGCAGTCCTCCAATGGGCAGGACCCGCCCGCGCAGGGTGATTTCTCCGGTCATGGCGATGTCGTTGCGGACCGGAAGGTTAAGCAGGGCTGAAATCAGGCTGGTGGCCAGAGTGACCCCGGCTGAAGGCCCGTCTTTGGGCGTGGCCCCTTCAGGCACATGCACATGGATGTCTATTTCTTTGTAGAATTCCGGTTTAAGACCAAAGATTTCTGATCTTGAACGCAGGTAGCTAAGAGCTGCTTTGGCGCTTTCCTGCATGACATCTCCGAGTTTGCCGGTGATTTCTATTTTACCGCTGCCCGGCATCAAGGCCACTTCCACCAGAAGGATTTCGCCTCCTACTTCCGTCCAGGCCAGACCAGTGGTTACTCCCACCAATGGCTTGTCCTCGCGCTCGCCGTGTCTTATCTTGGGAATACCAAGATAAGCCGGGATGCTGGTTTTGCTGATTCTGTTTACCTTGTCCCTGTCCTGATCCTGTTCAACAAGTTTTTTGGCTACCTTACGGCATATTGAGGCTATTTCGCGTTCCAGGCTTCTTACTCCGGCCTCTCTTGTGTATTTTCTGATTATTTCGGTTATGGCTCCATGGGAAAAGGATGTCTTTTCAGGGTTGAGGCCGTGTGATTCCAATTGTTTGGGACACAGATAATCCTTGGCAATCTTGGTCTTTTCGGTTTCCAGATAGCCAGGCAGCTTGATTATCTCCATCCTGTCCTGCAGAGGCAGGGGAATGGTATGCAGATAATTGGCCGTAGTAATGAAGAATACATTTGACAGGTCATAATCAAGATCCAGATAGTGATCGTTAAATGAATAGTTCTGTTCAGGATCAAGTACTTCCAGAAGGGCTGAAGATGGATCACCCCTGAAATCCGTGCTCATCTTGTCCACTTCGTCCAGGCAAAAGACCGGATTATTGGTTTTCACCCTTTTGAGGCTCTGGATTATTTTGCCGGGCATGGCCCCTACATAGGTCCTTCTGTGTCCCCTTATTTCAGCCTCGTCGCGCACTCCGCCAAGGGATTGCCTGATAAACTCCCTGCCGGCCGCCCTGGCCACTGATTTGGCCAGAGATGTCTTGCCCACTCCGGGAGGTCCTACCAGACAAAGGATAGGTCCGCGCATCTTATCCACCAGGCTCTGTACAGCCAGGTATTCCAGGATTCGCTGCTTGGGTTTTTCCAGGCCGTAATGGTCATCATCAAGGATCTTGCGGGCTCCGGCCAGATCAACCTCGGTTTCCTGAAGCTCGTTCCAGGGCAGGGAAAGGATCCAGTCAATATAATTGATGATCACACTGTATTCACCAGCGTTGGGCGGCATGGTCCGAAGTTTTTTAAGCTCTTCCAGGGCCTTGTCCCTGGCATGTTCAGGCATGTTTTTTTCCTGAATCCTTTCCTGGAGATGATCCAGCTCAGCTTTGGGATCGTGTTCGCGGCCCATTTCCTTATGGATGGCCTTGAGCTGTTCAGCCAGATAATAGTCGCGCTGGTTTTTTTCCATTTGATTCTTGACCCTGGATTTTATCTTTTTTTCCAGGGAAAAAACTTCAATTTCGCCCTGAAGATGAGCATAGGCCATCTGAAGTCTTTTAAATGGATCAAGCTGTTCCAGCACGCTTTGTTTGTCCTGAAAGTCAACCTTGAGATGGGGCATTACTGCATCGGCTATTGCACCGGGCTGGTCAAGGCTCAGGATTGACAAAATGGTTTCCCGGGCCATTTTGGAATTTATCTTCCCGTATTCTTCAAGGGCCTGATGTACCGCCCTGATAAGGGCTTCTGACTGAGGATCGGAAACATCTTTTTCCACCAGAGACTGGGTGAAGACAATGGGTACTTCCCTGGAGAAATCTACCTCTTCGGGCTCAATTACCGCTCTTTTGAGTCCTTCAAAAAGGACTTTTATGGTCCCGTCGGGGAGCCTGAACATCTGCAGAACCCTGGCCACGCAGCCAAAGTTGTATATGCTTTTGGAATCCGGCTTTTCTATCTTTGGCTCTTTTTGAGTGACCAGAAATATTTTTTTGTCAAACTTGTTCAGGGCGGTTTCAATGGCTTTGATGGAAGCATCCCTGCCTACCAGCAAAGGCACTATGGATTTGGGAAACATAACAACTTCCCTTAAGGTCATCAGGGGAAGTTCCTGGCCGTGGGAAGCAAAATTTCTGGAAAAATCTTTCTTTTTAATCATGTGTTTTCACCTTGAATTTTTTCTGAATAATTGGGATTTTTCCGGAAAGTGTATTGATGATACTGTCCGGACTGAAAAACTATATTAATCATTGTCTGGCAAATTGGCAACCGCCTGGGTAAAAAACCGGCTTTCGAGCTCAAGCAGTGTTTTTTTCAGGTCCAAACCAGAAGAAAACCCTCCCAGGCCTTTGCCTGCGCTGATTACTCTGTGGCAGGGGATGATTACCGGCCAGGGATTTGCAGACATTACCCGGCCTACAGCCCTGGCAGCTCCTGGACTGCCGCACAGCCGGGCCAGTTGTCCGTAAGAAATAGTCTTGCCAAATGGAACAGTATCCAAAAGGGTCTTGAGTACGTTTTTCTGGAAATAAGAATTAATTAATGACCAGTCCAGAGGCGGCTGAGGCCAGACAAAAGACTTTTGGTGTTCATAGCATTTCATGGCGGAAGCTATCTTTGGCGAATACGGGGCAACCCCGGACCCGGAACAAAAATGTCCGGCTCCAGGACCCAGTTCGATTTTGCGGATTAAATGATTCTGCCATATAATGGTCAGAGAAAAGTATCTGTTGGCAAAATATTCCCGCATTTTTTTCCTTGCTGCAAACAGTGTGCTGAAATGAAGCGCAGCTTGAACTGGATCATATCTTCATTACAACACCAGAATAGATTGTTCCCGGTCCAAAGTAAACAGATCTTAGAAAAACTCAGAACCTGGCAATTGAGTCTTTCAATTTGCAGACAATAAGCATAAAATATTTTTTTAAATTTCTTAACGGAGTTATAACATGGCAAAAAAAGTATTGATTATCGGAGCGGTTGCCCTGGGGCCAAAGGCGGCTTGCAGGTTTAAGAGACTGGAGCCGGATTCCTCAGTGACCATGATTGATGAATCCGGCCTTATTTCATACGGAGGCTGCGGTATACCCTACTATATTTCCGGTGATGTCAGCGATTCCAGAGAACTTCAGTCTACCACTTTTCATGTGGTACGCGATGAAAAATTCTTCAGGGAAGCCAAGGGCGTGGAAGTCCTGACCAGGACCAGGGCGCTTAAAATCGACCGGAGCGACAAAAAGGTGCTGGTTGAAGATATTGATTCCGGCCGCCAGTATGATCTGCAGTATGACAAACTGGTCATGGCTACTGGAAGCAGGCCCAGAAAAATCCCTTTACCCGGCAGCGAACTGGACAATGTTTTTACTGTATCAGGACTTGAAGAGGCCGTGAAAATTCGGGAAGCCATCAGCAAGGGGGCAGTGGACAGGGCCGTGGTAGTTGGTGCCGGATTCATAGGCCTGGAAATGGCTGAAGCCCTTACTGATCTGTGGGGCATCGAAACCACGGTGATTGAAATCGCTTCTCAGGTCATGCCCGGCTTTGTCAGTTCTTCCATGGCCGGGATGTCCAGACAGGTCATGGAGGAAAACGGAATTAAATTTCTTGTGGGAGAAAAGGTCCTGGAAATTAAGGGGCAGGACCGGGTCACCAAAGTCCGGACCGACAAAAGAGAAATTGACGCGGATCTTGTGATCATGGCTGTGGGGGTCCAGCCCAATTCGGAGCTGGCCATCCAGGCCGGCCTTAAGGTTTCTGAAAGCGGGGCCATCATAGTTGACAAGTACATGCGTACTTCAGACCCGGATATTTATTCCGGGGGGGATTGTGTGGAAATTGAAAACCTGGTGACGGGTAAACCTGGTTACTTTCCTCTGGGATCCATGGCTAACCGCCAGGGCCGGGTCATTGGAACCAACCTTGCCGGAGGCCAGGATACTTTTCCAGGCGCGGTGGGTTCCTTTGTGATTAAGCTGTTCGATCACGGGGTGGCCGGAACCGGTCTCAGTCTGGAGGAGGCCAGGAATAACGGCTTTGATGCCATGAACGCCTTTGTAGTTCAGTTTGATAAGTCTCATTTCTATCCGGAAAAGGATTTAATTATAATGGAGCTTGTTTTTGAGAACAGAACAGGACGAATCCTGGGTATCCAGGGGATCAGCACCAATGGAGACAGCCTTAAAGGCCGGATTGACTCTGTGGCGGTGATACTTCCTGACAAGCCCACCACCAAGGATATCAGCAATCTTGAACTGGCTTATTCCCCTCCGTTCAGTTCAGCCATGGATGCCCTGAACAATCTTGGCCATACTGCTGAAAACATACTTCTTGGCAGAAATATCGGTGTCGGGCCTGAAGAATTTGCCAGGCTCTGGAAGGACCGGGACAACCAGGATGTGGTTTTTCTGGACTGCCGGGACGCGGAAAACGCAGTAGAGTATCTGGAAAAATATCCGGACAAATGGCATAATATCACCAATGAGTCTCTTGAGGCCAATCTGCAGAAGGCCCCCAAGGCCGGAACCATTGTTCTGGTCTGCAATACCGGAGGCCGTTCCTACGAGGCCCAGCTTAAGCTAAGAAGGCATGGAATAGATAATACCCTCAATGCTTATGGAGGGATGCAGCTTTTAAAGAAATGGGGGCTGGAAATATGATAATATATTTTGCCGGACCAAGAAGTAACCCGGATTTTGATCAGGTTTCTTGACATTTATGAATAGCCGGCAAACCATGAAAACCGAAAAGCAGAATATAATGTCAGCTCCTTTTCAGGCCCGCGTTATCAGTGTCGCCATGGTAATGTTGTCCCTTATTATTATTGGTGTCTTTTCCGTGGGCGTTTTTTTAATATTGCGCTGGACTGCAGATTATCTCTCAGACATGCTCTGGCCTTTGGCTGTATCCGGCATCATAGCCCTTCTGCTGCGCCCTTTTGTCCTTTTGATGCAGAAAAAGCTTGTCAAACGGCGTTTAGCAGCAATTTTTCTGATTTACCTTGCCGGACTTGTTTTTATGCTGATTCTAGCGGCTTTGATCTTGCCCGTGATGATACAGCAGGCCGGGTCATTCATAGAGTACTTTCCTGCTTTACTGGAAAGAGCCATAACCTTTGCTGGTCAGTATTTTCCTGACAGCACAGGCTGGGTCAGGGATCACCTGAGCAGTGAAGCTGTGGAACAACATCTGGGAAAATTGTCTGAACATGCCCGGGAGATACTTGAGACATCAATGCCCGCCCTGAGTTCAATGGGTGAGTTTCTAACCAGCACATTTATTCTTTTTGCCGGATTATTCATGATCCCTGTCTACCTTTTCTTTTTTCTGCTGATGGATAAGAACCCCCTGCAGGCCCTCAGAAACGAACTTACTTTTATTCCTGAAAAAATTCGTGAAGACCTGATCTATCTGGCCCAGGAGTTCGCGTCCATAATCCTGGCCTTTTTCCGGGGCCAGGTCATAATCGCGATGATAATGGGGCTATTGATGGCTGTCGGCTTCTCTCTGGCAGGACTTCAATTCGGAGCTTTCATAGGTCTTATGATTGGACTCTTAAACATCATCCCCTATTTCGGCAGCATAGTGGGGCTGCTGGTAGCCATCCCTCTGTCTTACTTTCAGGATGGCGGAGGCATGATTCTTCTTTTATTGACCCTGGGAGTTTTTGCCGCTGTTCAGCTTATTGAAGGCTATTTTCTAACCCCCAAAATCATGGGGCGTTCCACCGGACTTCATCCACTGACCATCATTATTTCCATTTTTTTCTGGGGCAAGGTGCTCAATGGGATTCTGGGCATGGTCCTGGCCATACCGCTGACTGCTTTTTTTGTTGTGGCCTGGCGGTTGATCAGGAAAAATTATCTTGATCCATCCGGTTCAACCAGCACTGCAGCAAGTTGATTTCATAAGCTTTTATTTTAAAAAAGCGTAGTAGCTATTCACCATGCTGTGAGGACAGCCTGC
>JBKHCI010000123.1:0-4852 GCA_046541915.1 Desulfonatronovibrio sp.
CTCCCTGCAGGCAGAGTAAAATAAAATACTGTTCCTTTACCAGGGGTACTCTCCGCCCATATTTCTCCGCCGTGTTTTACAACATATTCCTTACACAGAAGAAGCCCCAGGCCGGTGCCTTTTTCTCCGCCAGTGCCTTTTCTTGAAGACATCCGGCCAGGGAGAAACAGTTTTTCCAGGGCATCGCGGTCCATGCCCACCCCTTCATCAGCAACCGAAACCCGGACCATGGAACCTTCCGGCCGGGCTGAAACCCTGACCGCGCCGTTATTATGCGAAAATTTAACAGCATTGTACATAAGATTACGCAGAATCATGCTCAGCATGGATTTGTCAGCAAAGACATATAAATCTGCCGGCATGTCCCTTTGCAGACTGATGTTTTTGCATGCGGCATTTGAACGGACCAGGTTATTGATTTCTTTGACAACCGACTCCAGACAACAGGCAGACGGCGAATAACTCACCTCGTTTCGCTGAAACATAGACCATTCCAGCAGGTTTTCCAGGAGGTTATACAGGCTCTCTGCAGAATGCTTCATTTCAGTGGTCAGTTTTTGAATGTCCTCAAAACTGATCTTTTTAAATCTTTCACTTAACAATCTGATAAAATTTAAAAAACCTATAAACGGAGATCTGAGGTCATGGGCTATTATGGAAAAAAACCTGTCTCTTTCAGCAAGGGTCTTTTCAAGCTCCTGGTTTTTACGGATTAACTCACCCTGAAATTCCCTCCGTTCGCTGATATCACGGAAAAAAGACTGGATAATGCCTGCTGATTCACCGGACACCAACTTGAAACTCACTTCCACGGGGATATGGTTTCCGTCCTTACACACGCACGTGGTTTCAAGGACATTGCAGGGATATTTATCAATAAGTTTTTTCCATTCAAGGGATGCACCCGAATCTTTATGGTTTAACAACTTATCCAGATCACTGCCGATAAGCTCTTTTCGCTCATAGCCGAGCATCAGGCAGGCATTCTGGTTAACGTCACTGATTCTGCCCTGAAAATCATGGATAAACAGGGCATCGGTGATATTCTCAACAATACTCCTGTATCTGGCTTCACTTTGCTCCAGCTTTTTATCCAGACTATATTGATGCAGGGCCATATCAACAGCAACCTTGAGATCCTTTATGGATACAGGCTTGAGAAGATAGTTATAGGGCTGAGTCTCTTTGGCCCGCTGCAGTAATTGTGCGTCAGAGTGTCCGGTTACATACACAATGGGCACCCCTGAAATGGATTGGATATGCCTGGCAGCGGTGATTCCGTCCATATTGCCAGCCAGGTGGATATCCATAAGCACAAGATCAGGGTTTTCATCCCTGACAACTTCAACAGCTTCTTCTCCCCTGGCTACCGGCCGCAGAAGAGAATACCCAAGGGTGGTCAGCTTTTTTTTCAGGGCCATGACCTGGAGACCTTCATCCTCAACAATAAGTATGCGCGCCGGATTCATGGGGCCTCCTTATGCTCCGGCTCAAAACTGAAGATGACCTGTGTTCCTTTGTCGCGCTCCAGTTTGAGGGTGCCGCCCAGTTGATGACTGCCCAGCATCCTGATCAAACTAAGTCCAAAAGACTGTGAAGAGTGCAGATCGACTTCAGCAGGGAAGCCCACGCCGTTGTCAGCCACCATAATATGGTACATGCCATTGTTCTCGCGAAGCTCAACCCTGACTTCCGGCTGAGCTTCTCCGTCAAATGTTTTGCCGTCTGGAAAGGCGTATTTAATGGCATTGGTTACCAGCTCATTAATTATCATTCCGCAGGGAATGGCAGAATCAATTCCCAGATTGATATTGTGGGCGTCTGCCCGGTAAAGGATATCTTCTCCATTTCTCAGAGAATGGATCACGTCACGCAAAAGAATATCAAGATAATCCTGAAAATTGATGCTGGAGAGTTTTTCATTGTCATAAAGCTGCTCATGGACCAGGGCTATGGATCTGATTCTGGCGTCCAGGTCAGCCAGCACGGATTCAGTTGCTGGATCATTTACGGACTGCCGCTGCATATCCAGCAAAGCGCAAATAACCGCCAGGTTGTTCTTGACCCGGTGATGCACTTCCTGAAGCAGCATTTCCTTTTCCTTGAGTGAGGCCTGCAAAGCATCATCCGCCAGCTTGCGCTGCGTTATATCCTGAAACGCGCCTGCCACCTGACAGATGTCACCACTTTTATCCCTTAAAGCCTCACCAGTTGTACGGATCCATTTATGCCTGCCTTTGCGGGTAATGATCTCCATTTCCTCGTCAAAAGGTACCCCCCTGGTCGCGCACAAATTAAAGGCGGCAGTAATTTTGTCCCGCCATTGCGGGGTATAAAAGGCTATGGCCTCTTCTACGGTAGGGTGGTAATTCAGTGGCAGATCATGGATTGCGGCCACCTCTCTGGACATGAAAACCACATTTTCAGGCCGGGTCACGCTCCAACCTCCAAATTTGGCAATGCGTCCGGCGGTTTCAAGCAGGGCGCGGATGCGGACACTTTCCTTTTCATTTTCATCCGCGATAAGATAACCTGACTGGGCATGTTCAAGAAACTCAATAAAATGTTTCCTTTCCATGTCCAGCTCAGCATGGGATTGGCGTAATTGTTCATTCTGCTGTTCCAGCGCGCTTTGACGCGCCTGCAGTTCGTGAACCGCTTCCAGGATCTCTTCCCTGGACATGTTCTCATATTGTTCCCTTTCCAGAAAATCTATTTTTCTTTTAAGTCGCAGGGAAGCTCTGGATATTGGAAAAGCCTTGCGGTCTTGACCGTTTTTATGGCTCATCATGCTTCTCCCTATTGTGACTGGATAGGTATCCGCGTTCAAGATTACAGAAAACTATGCTGTTTCCAAAAAAAACATAAAGATTTGCTGAACTTAAACTATTGCGAAGATGTAGAATTGCGTGTTTACATAGAGAATTGTAAACTCTGGAAATAGGCGAGCTATAAATATTGTAACTATTCAGCACATACGGCATATGGCTATTCAACTGCACTGGATTCCGGCTTTCGCCGGAATGACGGGAAAAGAGCAACCGACTGCTTTAACCGTCTCCCCGGTCCCGGATCAAGTCCGGGATGACGGATCCGGGATCCAGGTCTTCTTATTCGATCTTGCTGAATAGATACAAAATATTTAAAGCCCAATCCTTTGTAAATAAAAATTTTAAGCGGAAACACGGAAAAAATTATTTTTGCCTCAAAACAGTAAAATGAAATACTGTCCCTCTGCCCGGAGTGCTTTCCGCCCATATTTCACCGCCGTGTTTCGCGATATATTCCTTACACAAAACAAGCCCCAGGCCTGTACCTCTTTCTCCCTCTGTGCCAGGGTTGGCCGAGACATGCTTAATACAGAACATTTTTTCCAGAGCAGCCCGGTCCATGCCCATTCCTTCATCAGCAACTGACACCCGGACCATGGAACCTTCCAGATCCGCGGATACAGTCACCCTTCCTTCCCTGGAAGAAAATTTCACCGCGTTGGAGAACAGATTGCGGCACACCAGATTAAGCATGGATTTGTCAGCATGTACGTACACATCGTCCGGCATACTGTTTTTAAAAACTATATCTTTGCGCGCAGCGCAAGGATTAATCAGCTGAATATTTTCTTTTACAACTTCTGACAGGCAGCACGAAACCGGATTATACTCAACCGCGTCTCGTTTCAACAGTGACCATTCCAGAAGATTTTCCAATAGATTGTAAAGATTTTCCGCGGACTGCTTCATCTGCAATGACAGATCCTGGATCTCCTCCAGACTGAATTTTTCAATTTTTTCTGTCATCATCCTGATAAAAGATAAAAAACCGATAAAAGGAGATCTAAGATCATGGGCTATTATGGAGAAAAACTTGTCTCTTTCATCCAGGGCTTCCTTGAGCTGGCTGTTGATCCGTACGATCTTTTCTTCAGCTTCAACCAGGTCTGTAATATCCGGACTGCTGCCCACCATGCCCAGAAACTTGCCTGAAGCGGAAAACTGAGGTTCCCCTCTGGACATGATCCAGCGCCACTGCCCGTCGTACCTTTGAACGCGGGTTGAAGCGGCAAAAGAACGTCTCTCACGCAGCGCCTCCATAAACTCCCTGGTGTAAGCGTCCTTGTCGTCGGGGTGCATCAGAGGCTGCCATTTATTGCCCCGCACATCCTCCAGGGTGGTTCCGAAGAAATCATTATGTGTACGGTTGGCAAAGGTCAATTGTCCATTGTGATCATGGACCCAGATCATGAACGGACAGCCATCAGCCATTATCTTGAACTGTTCCTGACTTTGACGCAGTTTTTCCTCGGCCATTTTCCTCTTGTCTATATCGCTTATAACCACCCTGCAGCAGATGGAATCGTCCTGGTTCTGAATCGCTGCAGCTTCCAGAAGCGCCCAGAATACAGTACCGTCTACCCTGGTCAGGCGCAGTTCACACGACCTGGTCAGCCCAATGCTTCGGGACTTGAAAAGTTCCTTGCGGTGCTGATAATAGGCATGCTCATCCTTTTTACAGATAAACCTGCTGAATCTTTGCCCTGTCAGATTATTCCGGAAAGTACCCAGCATGTCGGCGGCAGCCAGATTGGCCTCAAGAATCACCCCCCTGACGCTGACCATGAGGTAGCCCACCGGCGCCAGATCATACAGCTCAAAATAACGCTCCAGGGAAACTTCCAGCTCTTCGCGCGCTGAGCTCAGGTCCTGATTCTGCAGATCCAGTTCAATCTGATGCACATGCAGTTCCTGGAACACGTGCTGAATTTCTTCAGCAGACATATTCCTGATATCCCGCAGTGAAGGAATGTCCCTTGCGCTGAACTGCTCTTCCGCCTGCTCGCGCAGATCCCGGCTTT
>JBKHCI010000124.1:0-4761 GCA_046541915.1 Desulfonatronovibrio sp.
TTGGTTCTGTCTTTCTTTCTTGGCTGGCTCACTATTTAATTGTCAAGGAACATGATGTCGAACTTATAATGTTTAGATAACTTCAAAAGTCTTGTCAAGCTTTTTTTATCTAAATTTTAAATTCAACAACCTGTGTAAATGAATATTTCAAAAATCAAACCCCGCTTTCCCAAGCCGGGAAAAGAGTAATTATATGCATGTCACCTGGTTGTCAACAAGAAATTTACAAAACCCTTAAACACAAAAGTATCTGATATCTTTAGATAAATATGAACATGAAAACTAATAACCCAGGCGTGTGGCCGATAAAATATGAATACATTTTGTAACTATTCATCACAATTTATGCTTTACCTTTAAAAACTGGAGCCTGTCCGGATTTGGAAATGCGGCAATGTTTGACGGTAATGGAATTGCTAGACAAAACCAGAACTTATTTTGTTAAGTCACAAGAACAAAAAACCTGATCTCAATTAAGAAAAATTATCCCCAGATTAAGGTAAGCCGCGAAAAACACCCATAAGACGTACGGTATAAATAAAATTGAAGAAGATTTGCTTATTGGATAGGCATAATAGATAAAGCCGCAGATCATGGAAAACAAAACAACGATATCAGCAAAAGCAAGCTCTGGACTCTCTATCCCGAAAAAGAACCAGGACCAGAGGGCATTGGCAAACAGCTGACCTCCCCAGCAAAGCAAGGCCGGGTGTTTGAGGGTCCCTGCTCTTTTCCAGGCCAGCCAGCCAGCTATGGCTATCATCACATACAGCGTAATCCAGACAGGCGGGAATATCCATCCAGGGGGTGTCAAAGCCGGCTTTACAAGCTCATCATACCAGGATCCCGGCCTGAAGACAGAACCAAATGCTGATGCGGCAAGAACCAGCACTAAAAACAAAGCAAAAGAACGCATAGTCCTTCTCCAAAGAGCAAAACCCGGCAATATTCATGCTGCCGGGTTTTGCTTAAGCAATAAAATCAGCCCATGAGTCTATCTTTGAAGCTGCCCTTTAAGAGCGGCAATTCTTTGATCCAGGGGAGGATGGCTCATAAATAGATCTTTCCAGCTGAAACTCTGAGTCTTTCCGTTGATACCAAAGGAAGACATCTGATCAGGCAGGGGCTCCTGAACACCTTTCTTCAGCTTCTCCAAAGCGGAAACCATTTTTTCCTTACCCGCCAGCCTGGCTCCGCCTGCATCAGCTCTGAATTCCCGCTGCCTGCTGAACCACATGACAACAATACTGGCCAGAATACCAAAGATTATCTGGGCGGCTATTGTGGAAATAAAAAAACCTATGCCATGGCCCTCTTCATTTTTAAAAATCACCCTGTCCACAAAATGGCCCACTATCCTGGAAATAAATATTACAAAGGTGTTCACCACCCCCTGGATAAGAGTGAGGGTAATCATGTCTCCATTGGCAACGTGACTGATTTCATGAGCAAGGACTGCCTCCACTTCATCCTGATTCATATTTCTTAACAGCCCTGTGCTTACGGCAACCAATGCCTTGTTTTTACTCATGCCGGTGGCAAAGGCGTTGGGAGCGGATGAATCAAAAACAGCTACCTCAGGCATGCCGATGTTGACCCTGGAAGCCTGCTGCCTGACAGTCCTTACCAGCCAGCTTTCCATTTCATTTTTAGGACTTGTTATGACTTTAGCTCCGGTCAATCGTTTGGCCATCCATTTGGATATGGCCAGGGATATGAACGATCCGCCAAAACCTAGAACAGCCGCAAAAATCAAAAGACTCTTATAATCAATGCCGACCCGCTGTTCATCCAGTATACCGCTTACTCCCAGCAGATTTAAGACCACAAATAAAACTGCCAGGATTGCTATGTTGGTAACTAGAAACAAAAAAACTCTTTTCATTTTTTAAAATCCTCCGGATATTTTTACTGCAATTTACTACAAATCAACATACATACCAAAGACTTATATAGACATTAAATTATTATACAAAGCCACCTTCTTGTCAACAATCAGCTGAATGAAGCGTATTGAAAAAATACGCGCAAAAGTCTAAGATGCCAGATCGCGATATAAATAAGTCTTAATTAAACCAGGTCAATACTTTGAATATGGAGGAACAATCATGATAAAAAGACAGGAGGCCCTGGAACTGCTAAGGAATCATCTGACTGAAGAAAACCTGATTAAACACTCTCTTTCCACAGAAGCAGTGCTCAGAGAACTGGCAGCCAGACTGGATAAGGATCAGGAATTATGGGGAATAACCGGACTGCTGCACGACCTTGATTATTCTCTCACTGCCAGTGATTATTCCAGGCACGGAATGGAAACCTCGGAAATGCTTCAAGGCAAACTTCCGGACGAAGCCCTTAAAGCTATCAGGGTCCATGCCGCGGAAATGAATAAATCCGGGGAACCTGAAACAGATCTGGATTTTGCTCTTCGCTGCGGAGAAACAGTCACCGGCTTGATCATGGCGGCAGGACTTATCCGGCCCAACGGACTGGAAGGGATGAAACCCAAAAGCCTGAAAAAGAAAATCAAGGACAAGGCCTTTGCCGCTTCAGTCAACAGAGAGACAATCAGGGAGCATGAAAAACTGGGTCTTGACCTGGACAGTTTTCTGCTCCTGTCCATAACCGCCATGCAGTCTATATCCCGGGAAATCGGATTTAATCAATCTTCTTGAGCTGAATAAACCTCATCCAGTATTTCTCTGCCCCCTCCTTCCAGGACTTTTCTTGCCAGAGCAATGCCGATAGCTGCCGCGTCTTTGGGTTTACCGGTTTTGGAACGACGAACAACCGTCTCCCCCTTAACATCTGATACCAGACCAGTTAAGTAAAGCCGGTTGTTTTCCTGCAGACACAGACAGGCAATGGGTACCTGGCAGCCCCCTTCAAGTTCAGCAAGAAAAGCCCGTTCGCAGGTCACACAAAAACGGGTGCTGGAATGATCCAGAAAACCCAGAAACTCATCCATTTCAGGTCTGTCCGCGGAATATTCAATACCCAGGGCCCCCTGTCCCACAGCCGGCAAAAAGTAAGGAGGGACAAGTTCGGTTTCATATCTGGCCTGAAAACCCAGCCTTTTCATTCCTGCCGCCGCTATAATAATTGCGTCATAAAGGCCGTCTTTTAATTTTTTCAGACGGGTATCCAGGTTACCCCGAAGCATCTTGATCTTAAGATCCGGCCTCAGGTGCAGAACCTGGGACTGCCTCCTGAGGCTTGAGGTCCCAATAATGGCGCCGTCCGGCAGGGATGAAAGGTCGGAATATTTTTCAGAAAGAAGCAAATCATACCTGGATTCTCTTTTGGGAATAATCCCAAGCTTAAGACCGTCTGGAAGGACTGCGGGCACATCCTTCATGCTGTGCACAGCAATGTCTGCTCTGCCGTCCAGGATGGCCTCCTCAATTTCTTTAACAAAAAGCCCTTTACCTCCAACCTTGGCCAGAGGAACGTCGAGAATCTTGTCCCCTGTGGTTTTGATTTTCAACAGTTCAACCTCAAGGCCGGGGTAGCGTCCCTTGAGCCTGGAACCTATGTGTTCTGCCTGCCAGAGAGCCAGTTTGCTCCCCCTGGTGGCGATAATTATTTTTTTCATAAAAATTAGACTTCAATAAGTTAAATGGTTTGGCTGGGAGCAAGCTCTTTTCTTGAAGGCAGCTGGGCCTTACGTCCGTTATCATCAACTCTGACAAAGGTTATGGAATTGGCAAAAACCGGTTTTTCCACGTCTTTGCCCGGCTCATCCGAATAAACTATCACGTTATATGTGACTGATGAATATCCCTGCCGGACAAACTCAATATTAAACCGCAGAATAGCACCAAGGGGGACCTGACAAGAAAACCTGATCTCGTTCATGGCTACTGTAACCAGTTTACACCCCCGAAACTCCTTGCTTGCGGCCAGCCAGGCAAACTCATCCACCCATTTGAGCATGGCGCCTCCAAACAGATATCCGTGATGATTAAGATGCTCTGGCCTGACCAGGGTGTAATTATTCATAATTCTTAAACCAGTTCAGCGTTCCAGGTTCAGCGTTGAACCCGGAACTAAGTGCGCCCCAGAAAATATCCCTTAAGAAGACCGAAGCATCCTGCCAGCATCATGTCCCCTCCAGGGCAGAGAAAATCAGCGTCAAATCCTTCAAGCATTCTGCGCCTGGGGCCCAAAACAAATGTTGGATTAAATTCTATACCGGTCCCTGACTCAAGGACCAGACATCCGTGTCCGTTGTCCTCGAAGACTTGCTTGTTGGTGAGGCGTCCCAGTCTGAATAATTCTAACTGTTCCCATAGTTTTTGTCCATTTAAAAGACCTGTATGATGCTCCAGAATCCCATGAACCCTGCCTGCGTGGACCAGAAAGGCGATTGTATGACTGTTGCCGACATTAACAACACAGATCCCCTTGTCTCTGGACAATTCCTCAACTTCCGGAACAAAAAGGGCCCCAAGGAGGGCTGCCGCACCTGTATCCGCCACATATCCCGCCCCGATTGACCCTTTTAAACTGATCAGCCTGGTCATTTCTTCAGGTGGCTCGGCAAAAATAAGCTTCTCAATCTTTCCGCCGGTTTGGAGCATGAATTTTTTCCAGATTTCAAAACGTCCCAGTCTGTTGCTGCTTTCAGGATGAAAACCATGATCCTGAGCACTGGCCAGTATCAGACCCGGATAATCAAGATCAGCCTGGGCAAGGTATGATTGCCAGAAACCCGGATCATAGTCGCACAGATGAACAGGATAGAATCCATCAGGACAA
>JBKHCI010000125.1:0-4746 GCA_046541915.1 Desulfonatronovibrio sp.
CCCTGTATTAATCATATGAGTTTTAAACCCGCATATTATCCCTACGACCCGGACTGGAACATTCCTTCCAGAGAAGAATGCTTCAGATATTGGGATGAGTACGGTCTGCCGGATCATATCCGGGAACACAGCCGACTGGTGGCCGTTGTTGCCGAGGCCGTCTGCCTGCTGGCTGAAGATGAGCTCCCGGTCCCCGCGGAAGCGGTCATTGCCTCAGCCCTGCTCCATGACCTGGGAAAATTCTATTGTATTGAACATGGAGGTTTTCATAATCAGCTTGGCGCCAGCCTGGCCATGGAACTGACCGGCAACCCGGCCATAGCTCAGGGAGTCATGCACCACGTTTTCTGGCCTGGTGATATTGACATCAACAGATTTTTTCTGCCCCTGGTGATTATCTACAGCGATAAACGGGTAAAACACGACCAGATAGTGTCCCTGGAAACAAGATTTGCCGATCTTTTCTCCCGTTACGGGGTTAATGAAAAAATGAAGGGATTGATTGAGCAATCATGGAATCAGGCTATTTCGATTCAAGACAGCATAAATCAAAAATTTGGAACAGATCTTAATGCGTATACTTTTGATAGCAGGCGGATGGTCTAACGAAAGACAGGTCTCTCTTAATGGAGCTGCCCAGATAGATAAATCACTGCAGAGCCTGGGTCATGAGGTAGTCTTTTTTGATCTGTCCCCGGAACTGAATAATTTAATCAAGGCAGCTTCAAGATGTGACGCGGCCTTTATCAATCTTCACGGCTGTCCCGGAGAGGACGGTACAATCCAGGCCCTTCTGGATGACATCGGCATTCCTTATCAGGGTTCCGGCCCCCTGGGATCATTTCTGGCCCTGAACAAGCACCTGTCCAAACAGATACTGCGTAACCACGGACTAATCACCCCCAATTGGTTTCTGGTCACGAACGAAAACCAGGAATTACCGCCAAGAATGAACTTCCCTGTGGTTGCCAAGCCCAATACCGGCGGATCCAGTCTGGATATTGCAATTTTACAGAGTTCGACAGAACTAAAACACTATCTGAAACAACCCGGATTCCGGAACCAGGAAATCCTGCTGGAAGAATACATTGAAGGTGTTGAATTAACCTGCGCTGTTGTGGATGATCGGACCTTGCCTCCGATACTTATCAAACCCCTCAAGGGTAACTTTTTTGACTACAGCAGCAAATACGATCCTGACGGGGCCAGCGAAATATGCCCTGCTCCGGTATCAGAACAAATAACCAGTCAGCTTCAGGAATTATCCCTCAAGACTCACAAGATATTAGGGCTTAGACATTACAGCAGAACAGACTTCATCCTGGACACACAAAACAATCTTTATCTCCTTGAAACCAATACCCTGCCTGGAATGACTCAGACAAGCCTGGTTCCCAAGGCCGCCCTGGCCGCGGGTCTGGATTTCACAGCACTTGCGGATAAACTCCTAAGCCTGGCCGTTAATTCTGTTAAAACCAGGACAACCATAGATCATGAATAAAAACTCGCTTATTCTGGCCCTGTTTATGCCTCTATATTTCTGCGCGTGGATTTCAGCCCTGCCATTTCTATTATTTATTAAAAGAATAAAGCCTGTCTGCAGACAAAGATTCGGGCTGGGCATGCCTGCTGGTCCCTTTGATCTCTGGATTCACGCAGCTTCCGTGGGTGAAGCAAAGCTTGCCCTTAAATTGATGGAAAACCTGCCGAGGGAGAATTGTCCAGCGATTATTATCAGTGTAAACACACTTCAAGGCATGGAAACTCTAAAGAATAAAATCCAGGGCCGTGCCAAGCTTATCTTTTTCCCCTTTGATATGTATCCTGTCTGGGCAATTGCGCTGTCAAAAATCAGGCCTCAAAAAATCCTTCTGCTGGAGACGGAAATCTGGCCCGCCCTTCTTCTTTATTGCAGGCGGAAATCCTGTCCAATAACCATCGGCAACGCCAGAATGAGCCTGAAAAGCTTCTGCAGGTATTTTCCATTATCCGGCTTGCTCAGCCAGATGAGTCCAGAGAGGATTCTGGCAATTTCAGACAGGGATAAACAAAGATTTGCCTGGGTATTCAAAGATTCAGAGCTCCATAGAATGCCCAACATCAAATTTGACATCATTAAAGACATAAAACCTCTGCCCTACGTCAAGAATCCTTTGTCCACGTACTTCAAGCCAGGGCAATCGCTTATTGTCCTGGGATCAATCCGGGAGGAGGAGGAAATTCATATCCAGGGGCTGATCAGTAAGATTTCAGCTGACCATCCCAGGACCACCATTGCCTTGTTTCCCCGTCATACCCAAAGGATAGGAGCCTGGGAAAATTTTCTGAAAAACAGTAATATCTCCTGGGTCAGGCGTTCAAACCTTGAACCTGGCGCTTCTTTGCCAAACATTATTATCTGGGATAAATTCGGAGAGCTTCTTCCGGCTTATGCCCTGGCCAGATCAGTATTTGTGGGCGGAAGCCTGGCCCCTTGCGGTGGACAGAATTTTCTTGAGCCCCTGTCTCAAGGAGTTGTTCCCTGCGTTGGTCCTTTCTGGGAAAATTTCCACTGGGTGGGAAAAGAAATTTTGTCCCGGAATCTTTTGCATCAGGTAAACGATCAGTACCAGCTGTATACCAACCTTGTGAAACCTTCCGCTGTCAGCAGGGACAAAATAATCACGGATTTTCAAAATTATATAAACGACAAAAGCGGCGGAACTGCCAGGTTGATAAACAGTCTGGGATGTTAGCAGCTTCTAATCAACGTAAATATTTTAAATGACAAGTATTTATTCACCTTGTTTTAAGTCCTGGAGCCGATCCGGTTTTCCTGTATTGCAAAAATCCCTGTCAAGGCTCTGTAAGACAAAACCTGTTTATTTGTGGTTGAATAAAGATTGAAACAGATTACCATGAGTACAAAGCAGAAATTTATCGGGATAATACCTGTAAGATATAAATCAACCAGATTCCCCGGCAAACCCCTGGCCGACATTCTTGGCAAGCCCATGTTTGAACATGTATACAGACGGGCTGTGAAGTGCGGGCTCTTGGATCATGTCTGTCTGGCCACTGACGACACCAGAATCTTTGACGCGGCCCGGGAATCCGGCATACCAGTGGTTATGACCAGCAATGAACATAAAAGCGGGTCTGACCGGGTACTGGAGGCAGCCAGAATACTTAATGCGGCTGAGGATTCCATAATTGTTAATATCCAGGGTGATGAACCCCTTCTGGAACCGGGCATGCTTGATCAGCTGCTGGCTCCCTTTATATCCAATCCTGAAATTAACATATCCACTCTGGCCAGACCCATAAGTTTTGATGAAGCTGAAAATATTAACATAGTCAAAGTAGTATTTTCCCAATCAGGAAAAGCGCTTTATTTCTCACGAAATCTTATTCCATATTCTTCAGATAAATCAGCTGTTCATGCTCATATAGGTCTTTACGCGTTCAGATTAAAATATCTTGACCATTTCAGCGGACTGGATCAGGGAAGGCTGGAAAAACTTGAAAGCCTGGAGCAGCTAAGACTTCTGGAAGCTGATATACCCATTCATGTTGTGCTCACCGAGCATAGCAGTCACGGTGTAGACACCCCTGAAGACATAAAAAATGTAATAAAAATAATGCAGGAGAAAAATAATGAAAGCAATTCTAGCACTTGAAGACGGGACCTGGTTTGAGGGTCAATCTTTTACCGGACCAGGAGAGGCTGGAGGGGAAGTGATTTTTAATACCGGGATGACCGGTTATCAGGAAATAATTACTGATCCTTCCTATATTGGACAAATGGTCTGCATGACCTATCCTCTTATCGGCAACTACGGAATCAACCCTGAAGATGTTGAATCTTCCAAAATCCAGGCTTCAGCGCTTATTGTCAAAGAATGCTGCAGGGAACCTTCCAACTGGCGTTCCACGGAAAGCCTGCCGGATTACCTTTCCAGGCACAATGTCATGGGCATAGAGGGCATAGATACCAGGGCACTGACCAGTCATACCAGAATACACGGAGCCATGAGGGGGTTAATGTCCACAAACGAACTTGACCCCAAAATCCTGGCTGAAAAAGCCAGAGATATCCCGGATATGGAAGGCCTTAACCTGGCGGAACAGGCAGGATGCACCCAGCCGTATACCTGGGCGGACAATGGCCCAATCCCGGTTCGTCTGGACCGGGATAAATACAATTGGCCGGGTACAGGTCCCAGGGTCCTGGTTTATGATTACGGTGTAAAATGGAATATATTGAGACTTTTAAAAGAAGAAGGAATTGACCTGCTGGTTGTTCCTGCGGATTTCAGTTTTGAACAGGCATGCAGAATAGATCCAGACGGCGTGTTTCTGACTAATGGCCCCGGAGACCCCGGCGCCATGACTAAAAGCATAGAGACCATCAGCAAGCTGGCTGAAAAATATCCCATGGCCGGAATATGTCTTGGCAATCAACTCCTGGGACTGGCCCTGGGTGGCAAAAGTTACAAATTAAAATTCGGTCATCATGGGGCCAATCATCCGGTCAAGGATCTTTCTACGGGCAAGATTGAGATCTCAGCGCAAAACCATGGTTTCTGCGTGGATATCAGTAATCTGGATTTTCTGGAACAGACCCATATCAATCTTAATGATCAGACCCTTGAAGGATTCAGGCACAAGACAAAACCCATTATCGCTGTTCAACACCACCCGGAAGCCAGTTCCGGACCACACGACAGCAGATATTTTTTCTCCAGATTCAGAAAAATGATTGCC
>JBKHCI010000126.1:0-4734 GCA_046541915.1 Desulfonatronovibrio sp.
TAAACACCAATGCGCAAACTCCAATAAAAAGATCAAGCTGTGTCAGTAGACAAATATATCAGAGAAATATCAAAGGATGAATCTCTTGGCCTGAACATTGTCTCCCATAAACAAATTTCTCCCAGAGAAGCAAAATTCCAGCACCTGGATAACCTGCCGGAGCCTCTGTCCCAAGCCCTCAACAATTCCGGAATAAATGTCCTGTATTCTCACCAGTCAGAAGCAGTCAGGCTGATCAGATCCGGTCAGAGCGTGGTGGTTTCCACTCCCACAGCCAGCGGAAAATCCCTGATTTACAATCTGCCCGTATTTGAAGCAATTCTTGAACAGCCCGAAACCCGGGCATTGTATCTGTTCCCTCTCAAGGCCCTGACCCAGGATCAGCACTTAAACATTAAAGAACTGGCCTCCAATATCACGGGACAGGCACCAAAAATAACCACGGCTATATATGACGGAGACACAGATCAGGCAATGCGCCGCGTGATCCGGACCAATCCTCCGAAAATCATGCTGACCAACCCTGATATGCTGCACAAATCATTTCTGCCTTATCACCGCAACTGGAAAAGTTTTTTTTCCAGTCTCAAATATATTATTGTGGATGAAGTACATACTTATCGCGGGGTAATGGGGTCCAATATGGCCTGGGTATTCCGGCGGCTGACAAGGATATGCTCTCGTTACGGACAAAAACCTGTCTTCATTTTCAGTTCAGCCACCATAAGAAACCCGGCAGACCTTACTGCCGGGCTTACCGGCCTTGAACCTCAAAGCGTCACCTCCAGCGGAGCTCCTCAGGGCAGGAAACATTTCCTTCTCATTGATCCTTCACTGCACGGAGCAGCCGGAGCAGCCATAAACCTTTTGCACAGAGCACTGAAACATGGTCTCAGGACAATTGTATATACACAGTCCAGAAAAATGACCGAGCTCATTGCCATGTGGTGCGCTGAGAAATCCGGACCCTTTAAAAACAGAATCAGTGCTTACCGGGCTGGTTTTCTGCCGGAGCAGCGAAGAGAAATTGAAGCGGATCTGTCCTCGGGCAGACTCCTGGCGGTTGTATCCACCAGTGCTCTGGAACTGGGCATTGACATAGGCAATCTGGACCTCTGCCTGCTGGTGGGTTATCCCGGATCTATAATGGCCTCGTGGCAGAGAGCCGGAAGGGTTGGCAGAAGCGGACGCGACAGCGCGGTCGCCCTTATCGGCCACGAAGATGCCCTGGACCAGTATTTCTTAAGTCATCCAGAAGAATTTTTCTCCCTGGAGCCTGAAAGCGCGGTTATTAATCCTTATAATCCATACATCATGTCCAGACATATGGTCTGCGCGGCCTCTGAACTTCCTCTGCAAAATTCGGAAAAATTCATGGACTATGAAACAAGAAAATGCGTCGAAAATCTGGTAAAGGAAAACCGGCTGATTTCCAGCGGCGACAATGACTACTATTATACTAAAGAACAATACCCTCATAAGGATGTTGATCTTCGTGGTTCAGGGGGAAATTACAGCATCTTTGATAATTTAACCGGAGAATACCTGGGAGAAATCAACCAGAGCCGGGTTTTTCATGAAACTCATCCCGGCGCTGTTTACCTGCATATGGGCAGGCAGTACATAGTAAACGAACTGAGCCTGGAAACATCTTCCGTTTATGTAACCGAAAGCAAAGCCGGTTACTATACAAAAGCCTGTACTCAAAAAGTTACCGAAATCATGGAAACCTTTGAAACTTCGCAAACCGGCGCCGGTGAAGTCTGTTCCGGAAAACTTAAGGTTACTGAGCAGGTTGTTGCCTATGAAAAAAGACTTGTAAGAGGACAAAAACGGATTGGAATGGTTCCTCTGGATTTGCCTCCCATAATCTTTGAGACCCAGGGTCTCTGGCTGACCATCAATGCCGGGCTGCAAAAACGGATTGAAGACGCCATGATGCACTTCATGGGGGGCATACACGCCCTGGAGCATTGCCTGATCGGTACCTTGCCCATGGTCATCCTTACCGACCGCAATGATCTCGGAGGTATTTCCACCCCGGTACATGACCAGCTGAAAAAAGGGGCTGTTTTTATCTATGACGGGATACCCGGAGGCATTGGACTGAGCGTCCAGGCTTTCAGGCTTATCAATAAATTGCTTCACAAGGCCAAGTCTGTTATATCCTCATGTCTCTGTGAAAACGGATGTCCGGCCTGCGTGCATTCACCAAAATGCGGTTCAGGAAACAGACCCCTGGATAAAAAAGCTGCCATGCTCATTTTATCAGAAATGGCCGGAGAAAAATATCCAGTGGTGAAACATCCGCCAAAAAGCAGTTTTTTTTCATCTCCAGAGCCGGATTACCAGAAAAAAGAGCGGGTTGAATCCAAGCCGTACGCGGTACTGGATATTGAAACCCGTTTTTCAGCCCGGGAAGTTGGGGGATGGGGCAACAGCCGCCTCATGGGAATAAGCTGCTCAGTGGTTTATGACTCCCGCCTGGATGAATTTCTTACTTTCACCCAGGAACAGACCGATGAACTTGGCGATTACCTGAGCCGGTTCAGCCTGGTAGTAGGCTTTAACATTATCAGATTTGATTACCGGGTTCTAAGGGGGCAGTCACGGTTCAAATTCCATGACCTGCCTACTCTTGACATCCTGGCTGATGTTGAAAGACGTCTTGGACACCGCCTGTCGCTGGACCATCTGGCCGGCCACACCCTTGGCGCTAAAAAATCCGGCAATGGGCTTATGGCTCTTAAATGGTGGAAAGAAGGCAAACTAAATAAAATAATTGATTATTGCCGGCAGGACGTAACTGTTACCAGAGATCTGTACAATTTTGGACGGCAAACCGGCTACCTTATCTACCAGAACAAAGCCGGCATGAAAGTTAAGATTCCTGTCAACTGGAAAGAACAGGGCCGCTCTTGATTTCAATCCGGAAAAATTTATCAGATGAAAACAAGCAGCTTTTGAGGTAAATTTATGCGAAAAAAAACAATAATTATTGGCACAGGCCTATTGATTTCAGTATTTATTATTGGGTTATGGCTGTTTTATTTTTCCCCGGATCCCAGACAGCTGTCTCAAACCAAATCAACTCAGGAAACACGCGCGATTGATTTTTCCGCTCAGGTCTCAGAATCCCCCCGGGAAGTAACCGATGCCGGGCTTGAAGACCAGGATTCAACCAGGCCTTTGGAAGAGGATGAAGATGAAACCCGGGAATCACCTCAGGAAATCATCAGGGATAATCTAATCAATAAAATGGCTGACGTGATCTTTGAAAATTATCTGCCTGCCGGTACTGCAGAGGATTCATCCCGTTTCCTGCTCACCTTTAGAAGGGTTAACATGAATTTTGCCACGGATCTCTCCGGCTTCAGGGTCGACGACAGCAACCCGCCCCAGGCCCGGCAGGAAATCCTGGATGCCCTGCTTCATCCGGTCATAATCAACAGCGCTGCCAGATATTACGGCCCCAGATTAATAGAACGTATTGTCCATCTTGCCCGGAACAGGGAAAAATCCGTTTCAACTCCGGACGGCACTGAAAACAGGCTTTTGACCAATGCTGAAACTTCTGACTTGCTCAGACATTTCTCCAGGAGGATATCTTATCTGGCCCACGTTTTTGAAAAATCAGCAGCTGACGATCAGGTCCTGAACATGGTTGAAGAATATCTGCGCACAGTGGATGAGCTTCGTGATGTCTATTTTGAATACTGGCAATTGGAGGACGACTCAGAGGCCGATGAGAAAGAAAGGCTTGGCAGGGAAATTAAAACTTTGATCAGGCAGCGCGAAGAGATTAGAAAAGATATTCTCTCAGCTGCGGCCACCCCAGAGATGCGCCAGGCAGGCCATGACTATGTATATGAAGCCCAGTGGGTCTACAGAAGGGTCGAAATTGACGGCTTTTCCAAGGATGCAATCCAGGCACTGGCCAATGTGGGCAGGATGCTGTCCTTCATGGCCCAGGACAAGGCTGAAGAATTAAAGGAAAGCAGTTAGCAGCGCCCTCCTGCAGGCCCGCGGCAAATAAACAAGCTGCCCCAGGCTGGCCGTTGACTGCGGTGAACACTTACCGGTTATTATTTATAAACCTGGTCACAGGCTCAACAAGTCGTTCAAGGGGCCGGCCGAAATAATAATCCAAAACGCGGCTGCTTGCGCCTGATTTTTCCTGAAAGATTTTTCTGAACCAATTATCAAATGAAATCATCCGGTTTATCTCTTGATCTGCCTGACCAGGCGTGCTGATTTCAATCCTCATGAGACCTGTAAAAGATTCAACCGGACATTTCTCTTCATGCATCAGCATAATTTCTTCAAGTGCTGAGCCCCTTGCAAATATATCTTTTCTGGACAAAGTATTCTCCTGATAACTACTGGTAATTCCTTCTGGATTCCAGCATTCCATGATTCGGCACTGCGCAGGCCGGTCTTTATGGATCATGCAAAGCTTTGATGCTGAATCGTGGAAAACACAGGCCCATGATTCCGGCGATTTTCCCCTGATTTTAATCAATTCTCTTTTGAGCAGGACCGGCTTCTGCGTGATATTATCCATGGCGGGTTCCCCTCTGCGCAAAAGAACCAGGTTTTCAGGTATAAGAATGCCGTTTTTTACCAGGCTCAGGTCTTCAACATGAAGAACCGGCCCGTTTTTTTCACAGCACGTACCGCATTTAAGACATGATTGTTGAGAATTCATAATTGTAACTTAAAGGTAATTGTTCA
>JBKHCI010000024.1:0-18826 GCA_046541915.1 Desulfonatronovibrio sp.
GGACCTTTTGTAAAAACCCCGAAACCTGCATAAGCAATAAGTTCGAAAATACCAATTTCACGGATTCAGGATATATAGTCAACAAAGGAATTTAAATCTGGCCAGTTCTCCCAGATTTTTTCAACCTTGTATGCCTGCAGGGCTACCCGAGCTTGAAATGAAAAAAGCCTTGGGTGGGGTTGGCACCGAAGGCTTATAATAAGGATTGCAGACAAATTGCAAACACATAAATTCAAAGTTGGCGTCCCCAAGGGGATTTGAACCCCTGTTACCGGCGTGAAAGGCCGATGTCCTGGACCTAGCTAGACGATGGGGACGCAATAAAACAACAATGGCTGGGGGACTAGGATTCGAACCTAGGTTAACGGGGTCAGAGCCCGTCGTCCTGCCGCTAGACGATCCCCCAAATCGAGAAAGTGTTTTATTATTTGTTAGGCACTTGTTTGTCAAGGAATATTTTCGGCTTAGAGCAGAAAAATAAGCAGAGACTGAAACACGCCTATGGCCAGGCCCAGGACCGCGCCCATTATCTCTATAAATCTGAATTCTTTTCTCATAATGCCAAAGAGAATCTGCTCCAGCTTATCCATGGAAAACTGTTCAACCCTGGTACGGACCACTTCCTTGAAATCAAGACTGTTTTCCAGTTGAGAAGCGATCTTTTCCAGGACATCCGGGAGATGTTTTTCAGTTTCTCTGGTCAGGAGTTTTTTAATGGATTTCAGTACGTCTTTACTGAGAAACATACCTACCATGGGGTGAAGAGATACAACCTTGTTGGTTAAGAAATCCTGGATGTAGTTATCCAGGATTTCTTTGAAATTATTTTTAAATTCAGGATTGTTGATTACCTTTTGAATGTCGTGATGTGAGATGAGCTCCTTTTCCACCAGGTTGCCCAGGCTTGCCGCCAGTTCTTTCTGACGTTTGGGAAAAATACCCTGCAGTTTCCATCCCAGGATATTTACAGGTTTCTGGGGGTGAAAGAGCATCTTTACAGCCAGGTAATTGGTAATCCAGCCAATAAGGGCACAAATAAGAGGGATAATGATAAATTTCAGGTATTCCATTTTTTTATTGCTTCGGTGATATGTTTTGCTTTTTTGGGTCCTATGCCGGGAACGTTTCGCAGTTCTTCCGGCCCAGCGTTAGTTATTAAGTCAAGGTCTTTGAAGTATTCCCATAATGCTTTTGCTTTTTTTGGTCCTATGCCGGGAATATTTTCCAGTCTGCTTTTTTTCAGGCTTTTGCCAGCGGCCTGTCTAAGACTGCCTATGACAAATCTATGGGCTTCATCTCTGACGCGTTGTAAAAAAAGAAGTTCCGGGCTTCCGGGTTTAAGGGACAAAGGGTTTTTGCGTCCGGGTATAAAGACCTGATCATTCAGCTGAGACTTGCTTCTGGTGGGCCCTTTGGATATTGCGGCCAGGTTCAGGCCATTGATGTCTGATTCCTCCATGGCTCTGATTACGGTGTTGAGCTGTCCTGGTCCTCCGTCGATGAGCAGTAAATCTGGCCAGACAAGTTTTGATTTTTTTCTTCTGCTGATAAATTTGCGCAATGCCTGGTAATCATCTCCAGGAGATACGTCAGGAAGGTTATAGAGTCTGTAGTCTGATTTTACCGGTTCTCCCTGTTCAAAGACCACAGAACCTACACGGGTGTTTTGACCTGACTGATGTGATACGTCTATGCATTCAACGCGAAGAGGTTCTTTTGCAAGCTTGAGCGTCTTTCCAATATTAATCAATGAAGGCTGGAATTTTCTGGTGGCAAAAGTGAGGCAATTATGTCTGGCCATGCGAAGGAGGGATTTCAGGTTTTCTCCCCTGGCCTTCATGATTTTGACCCTGCTTCCTTTATATTCTGACAAAACCTGAACCAGGGATTCATCGTGAATTTTGACGGGCAAAACAATTTTTTCGGGAATAAATTTGTCCGGCCCGTAAAACTGGCTGAGAATGCTGACCAGTATTTTTTCCATTTCACCGCTGTCTGAAATATCGTAGTCAGGCCAGAAAAAATTCTTGCTGTCCAGGACTCTGCCCTGACGAACAAAAATTACGCCTGTGCAAAGGCCACGGTCAGACTGGCTCAGATCAAAAACATCCATATCATGACCTGCGGGCATCACAACTGACTGGGTTGCAGTGGTTTCTTCCACCGCCCTGATTTGATCCCTGAGAACAGCCGCTTTTTCATAGTCCAGATTATCTGCCGCGTCCATCATGTTTTGTTTGAGTTTCTGGATGAGTTCCCGGGATTTACCGGAAAGAAAAAGATCAACCTGTCTGACCTGAGTACTGTATTCTCTGGGATCAATATCAAGGCAACAGGGCGCGAGGCAGCGTTTGATATAATATTGCAGACACGGCCTGACTCTGTTTCTGAATTTTTTATGTCCGCATTTGCGGAGCAGAAAAAGTCTGTTTATAATCTTAAGGGTTTGTCTGGCTGCCAGCCCGGAGGTGAAAGGGCCAAAGTACATATTGTTATCTTTTCCGGCCTTTCTGGTCAGTTCCAGGGCAGGGTAGGCCTGTGATCTGTCCAGTCTGAAAAGGACGTATTGCTTGTCGTCCCTTAAGACTATGTTATATCTGGGCCGGTGTTTTTTTATCAGGCTGGACTCAAGCAGAAGGGCTTCTTTTTCGCTTAAGGTGGTTATGGAGTCGATTTTTCTGACCCTGCCCATCATTACCCTGGTTTTGGGAGACAGGGCAGAATCCTGACGAAAGTATGATCCCAGTCTTTTGCGAATGTTTCTGGCTTTACCTACATATATAATGCGGCCGTTTTCGTCCTTCATCATATAAATGCCAGGACCGGTGGAATATTCAGAAGGGTTGAAGATCATGGATACGGGGATTTGCGATAAGAAAGGAACATAACAGGCTGTTGAAAATCTCCCAATTGGCTTTGTCGCTACAAAAAGTTCAAACTCTTACGTATCCTAAATACGCTGCGATCTTGAACTTTTTTTGCTCCTTGCCCTTGGAATTTTTGAACAGCCTGTCTGATAAGGACTTTTTCAACACACTGATAAGGGGCTGCTGGACACTAGACGTTAGTGAACGCCCTGTCGCGCATGGATTTTTTCAATATACTGTTAAGTGAGTTAAGCTGTCGGTAAATGACCTGAAACTTACCCAAAAAATTAGCTTGCTATGACAGATAAAAATTATCCTGTAAGGTCACAGTCCAAATATTTTTATTGCGTCTCGTTAAAATATTTCCAGAATTCACCTTCCGGAGAAAGGACTAAGCTGGTGTTTTCCTTCATGCCTTGTTTATATGCTTCCATGGACCTCAGGAACTGGTAAAAATCAGGATCCTGGCCCAGTGAAGACGCATATAAAGAAATAGCTTCTGCTTCACCTTCACCTCTTATACGTGAACCTTTTTGCCTGGCTTCGGCCAGGATGACGTCTCTTTCCCTCTCAGCCGAGGTAGTGATGCGCTGGGCCTGTTCATGGCCTACTGATCTGTATTCCCTTGCCTGACGTTGACGTTCAGCCTTCATTCTGCCGAATATGGCATTCATGTTTTCCCTGGGCAGATCTGTTCTTTTAATTCGAACATCCAGGACCTCGATGCCGAATTCATTGAGCACTTCATTGGTTTTCTCAGCAACCTGCTTCATTATTGTATTTCGTTTTTCAGATACAATGTCGGTAAGGGCAAATTGTCCGAGATCAACCCTTAATTCAGCATAGATTATATCTTCCAGCCTGGAGATGGCGCGTTCTATAGTGCGTACTGACTGATAAAAGCTTAAGGTATCGCTTATCCGCCATCTGGCATAGTTGTCCACTACCAGGTTCTTTTTGTCCCGGGTGATTACTTCAGCTGGTTTGGCATCATATTCCAGAACCCTGCTGTCAAAAAGAACCGCGTTTTGAACCAGGGGGAGTTTAAAATGGAGTCCTGGCTCAACATCTGTCCGAACTGGTTTACCCAGCTGCAGGACAATGCCTTTCTGGGTTTCATCCACCGTGAAAAAACACTGACTTCCCAGAATTATTGCTGCGATTGCTATGACGATTATTACCGGACCTTTTGAAGAATTCATTATTTTTTCCCTCCTGTTTCCGCAGAATTCCCGGATCCGCGCTCCATCAACTGGTTGAGGGGCAGATACGGTACGGACTGATTGAGGGCATCATTGGAAATTATCATTTTGTTTACGTTGGAATCAGACAGGATTTCCTCCAGGGTTTCCAGGTATATCCTTCTCCTGGTTACATCCGGAGAGGTCTTGTATTCCTCAAGCACGGAAAGGAATCTGGCTGCTTCACCGTCAGCCCTTCGGACTTCCTGTTCTTTGTAAGCTTCGGCTCTGTTCAGGATCGCAGCGGCTTCCCCCCTGGCTTTAGGCAAAACTTCATTTCTGTAGGCTTCAGCTTCATTGATAAACCTGATCTGATCTTCCCGGGCGCTGGTAACGTCCCTGAAAGAGTCAATAACTTCTGGAGGGGGATGAACATCCTGAAGCTGGACTGCTATTACTCTTATGCCAGCCTGATATTTGTCCAGAATATCCTGGAGCAGATTTTTTGCTTCGGTCTGAATTTTGACCTTTTCATCGGTCAGGGCTGAGTCAATATTGTTGTATCCAATGACTTCGCGCATGGAGGCTTCGGCCGCGTCTTTAACAGACTTATGCGGCTGAAAGATGTTGAAGAGAAATTTTCTGGCATCTCTTATCTGGTACTGAACAATAAACTGGACATCCAGCATGTTTTCATCGCCGGTAAGCATGAGGGATTCTTCAGGCACGGTTCTGGTCTGGACATTTGTTGTCCCTCTGCGGTCATTTTGGGCGGTTCTGAAGCCAATCTCCACGCGGTTGATTTCGGTTACTTTAGGAGTCTGGGCTTTTTCAATGGGAAAAGGCAGGTGGTAATTCAGGCCAGGCCCTTTTTCACTCTGGAATTTGCCGAATCTCTGGACAACACCCACTTCATCGGGATGGACAATGAAGATTCCGCTCAGAAGCCAGATGACAACAAGGCCCAGGACAATAAACTTTACCCCGGGAAGTTTGAAGTTCTTAATCTGGTTCAGTTTCTCCTGAAAATCTCCAAAATCGGGGTTTTGGCCGGAATGCCCGGAAGAGTGTCTCTGCCTTTTTTTTTGTAGTTTTTCCCAGTCCCAGTTCATAATGAAGGATTGATTAGTTTACTCTTAATAAAAGGTCAAGAAAAACAAAAGTGTTTTACAAATACAGACCATTTGCATAAGACAGTGAATCAAGGAATTTGAAAAAGTATGACAATCTGCCTGCCGGGCAGTGATTTTTTGAATAAGCCGGCAGTTGGAGACAGAACATGAACAGGAGAATGCAATGAAAGAAATTAACAGAGATATCTTCAGAGCTTATGACATAAGGGGAATCGTTGACCAGGATTTTGATTCTGAATGGGTGGAAACACTGGGCAAGGCCTGTGGAACATATTTCAGGGATCTGGGCATGGATCAGGCTGTGGTTGGTCATGACTGCCGCCACAGTTCTCCCGGATACCAGCAGGATATGGTCAGAGGGCTGCAATCAACAGGTTTGGACGTAGTATTTTTAAACATGGTGGCCACTCCCCTGTTTTATTTCGCAGTCAAAAAGCTGGGGCGCAAGGCCGGGGTCATGGTTACCGCGAGTCATAATCCACCTGATTTCAACGGATTCAAGGTCTGGGCCGGAGACAGCACCATTCACAGTGAAGAGATTCAGAAAATTTACGAAATAATGGCCAATGGAAAGTTTGCACAGGGCAAAGGCCTTGCCGGTGAATATGATGTTGTTCCTGATTATCTGTCTTATCTTCAAGCTCAAGGGCCGATTTCAGGTCCGGTTAAGGTGGTGGTTGACGGGGGGAACGGCGCTGCCGGCCTGGTATGCGTTAAGGCTCTGGAAAACGCCGGGGCAGAAGTGATTCCCATCTATTGTGAGCCTGACGGGGATTTTCCCAATCATCATCCTGATCCCACGGTCATGAAAAATAATAAAGACCTGGTGAGCATGGTAAAAAAAGAAAATGCTCAGCTGGGCATAGGTCTTGACGGTGACGGGGACAGAATAGGTGTGGTGGATGAAAACGGTCATATGCTGTACGGAGATCAGCTCCTGGCTGTTTACGCCCGGGAGGTTCTTGAGAAAAATCCCGGAGCCAGTGTTATCGGTGAGGTCAAGTGTTCCCACCTTCTGTTTAATGACATAGAAAAACATGGGGGCCGTCCCATAATGTGGAAAACCGGACACTCTCTTATCAAGGCCAAAATGAAAGAAGAAAATTCTCTTCTGGCAGGTGAAATGAGCGGGCACATGTTTTTTGCGGACAGATACTTTGGTTTTGACGATGCCATCTATTCAGCCCAGAGACTGGTGGAAATTGTAGCTGAAAAAAAAGGCAAAAAGCTCAGTCAATACCTTGAAGACTGGCCCAGAACATTTAACACTCCTGAACTGCGAATGGAGTGCCCGGATAAGATCAAGTTTCAGGTTGTGAGCATGGCCCAGGATTATTTTCGTAAGCATTATAATATTGTTGATGTGGACGGGGTCAGGATTACCTTTGATGACGGCTGGGCCCTGCTTCGGGCATCCAATACCCAGCCTGTTCTGGTACTCAGGTTTGAAGCCGAGTCAGAATCAAGGCTGGCCGAGTTCAGAGAAATAATTGAAATTCCCCTGAAAAACTGGATACGCGAACTTTCCTGATGCTGAAAAAGCTTCTGTTTATTTTCCTGGTACACGTTATTGTGCTGGGGTCGTTATGGATATGGAGAGAAAGCAAGGATCATGATGCTTCCCTGGAAAGCCGGGATAAGTATCTGCCCGGGGATGCCGCCTCTTTGGTGATTAATAAGGCTGACTCATCAGATATGGAAATACTTCTCTGTATTAATGCCGACAAGCTGGCACAAGTCCTGACAGAACAGGAGGTTGCTGTTTTTCTGCCTGTCCAGATCGTCAACCAGGCAGCGTTTTCTCCTGACAAGCCGGATAAAGATATGGCGCGAACCTGTTGTCAAATTAATCTCAATCAGTCTGATTGTGAATGTATACCTGCCGCGGGCATCAATGAATAACTTGTTACTACAAGGCGGCAGTGCTTTCTTAAGCAGAACATGAGGTGGACGCATGATTTTTTCTTCATCATCCTCAAAGCGCAGGCAAAGTTCTACCATGCGCATTCTACTCATGCTTATTCTGTTTGTGGGGGTAGGGTATCTGTTCTGGAATAATTTTGAACGTTCCATGGATACGGTTTTGATCAGGCACATGGTTAATGATGAAACAGACACCCTTGACCGGGACGCTATTAATGAAATCTCGACTTTTTCTTCCAACCTGCAGAAAAAATTCGGCATGGGAATAGAGGTCAGAATTTTCAAGAATTTTGCAGTGCCCCCTTCTGGCGATTCCAGGACAATATTTATAGGCCTCAGTCCGGAGCAAAAGGAAGACATCATAGTGTTTCCCGCCCTGCTGAAAAGGGCATTGCCTGATGAATTTGTAGATTATGTGGTGAACGATCATTTTGATCAATACTGGGAAGATAATAATTGGCAGCAAGGCCTGATGGATTTTTTAAATCTGCTGGGTCAGGAGATAATAAAAATTGAAAGAAGTGAGTAATTCTTCCATGCCGGACGTGGTTGTTTATACTGACGGAGCGTGTTTGAAAAATCCCGGCCCGGGCGGGTACGGGGCGGTTCTTCTTTATAAAGACAGGAAAAAGGAAATAGCAAAAGGTTATCCAGAGACCACCAATAACAGGATGGAACTTCTGGGCGTTATTTCCGCTTTAAAAGAACTTAAATATCCCTGCAGGATAAAAGTATATACTGATTCGCAGTATATTGCCAAGGCTGTTAATCAGAAATGGCTTGATAAATGGAAGAGAAACGGCTGGAAAACCTCCGGACGAAATGATGTCAAGAATAAAGATCTCTGGCAGGAACTGATAAGTCTTTTAGACAAGCATTCTGTTGAGTTCAGCTGGGTCAAGGCTCATAACGGGGATCACTATAATGAGCGTTGTGATCAACTCGCCAAAAAAGCGGCAAAAGAGGCTGCTGTTCTCGCGTGAATAACAGGCGACTGTTCACCGTAATCATGGAGTTGACCTGGATTACGCGGCCGAACATAAAATATGATGAAAAATTGCAATTATCAGTCAAACAAACCCCGGACCAAGCCTTATCTGGCATTAATCCGGGGTTTGTTGGTTAATTCTTAATTTTCCAGCCCAAGCGCTTGATTTATATACTGATAATCCAGTGCTGAATTAACTAGCTGGGTACCGTGCTGGATCTTGATTACATCCCGCAGCTTATGCCTGGAAAGCAGGTCGTCCATTTGTCTGGCCACGGAATAGGTGTCGCCGCGTACCAAAATGATAGGAATGCCCAGAACTTCGGACCTGGTCAGGATTATATCGTTGGGATAAAGATTTCCGGTAAGGATCAGGCACTGAGTATTTCCTTCCAGGGCTACCAGGTGCACGTCTGATCGGTCGCCGCCCACAATGATTGCCGACCTTTTGCTTTTCTTGAAGTGAAGCATGAAGTTTTCCACCTGCATGGTGCCGATTATAAAATTTTCTACCACTTTGTCGGTCTTGTCTGGAGCGGAAATAATTTTCCCTCCAAGCCGGGTGGCCAGATCGCTAACCTTGATGGCACCCATGAGGGGATCCTTGGGGATCACGCCCAGGACTTTTATTTTTTTGCTTTCAAGAAAAGGAATCAGCATTGATTCCAGTTCATCGTTGAAATACTGGGGGATATCATTAAGGACAGCTCCTATCAGATGGTCTCCCAGGGCATCCTTTAGCACGGTAAGGTAATCATAATTGAGTTCTTTATTGAACCGGTCAATGATCAGTGATTTCAGCCCCAGGGCTTTAACCACGCTGACCCCGTCCAGACCGCAATATCTTCCCGAATACATACTGCCGGAACCGGATACGATCATGACATCCTTTCCTCTGGATAGTTCCTGGTAGTTTTTTTCTATGACCGGCATAAGGTTTTCACATTGACCTTTAAAGGCCTTGACCTTAAAGTCCTGGTCAACCAGAACAGGGGTGACCATTGAGGGGTCTTCAGACAGGCCCAGGACTTCCTGGACAAAAAAAGCATCTTCATCGCCTGTCTTTCCGTCTTTTTCTTTGGGCAGGACACCTACCGGCTTCATATAGCCGACTTTGTATCCCAGTTTCTGGAATTTCTTACCTATTGACATGGCAATCATGTTTTTGCCTGAGTAGCCTGCAGTTGATCCGATATAAAGTCCCAGCATGTACATTCCTCCTGTTTGTTTGATTTTTTTTAGCAAAGTTTTATGGTCAGGGTAGCCAGGTAATAGATGAATGGGTAAAATGTTCCGGTAAGAGGAAATGTCTCAGTAATAATTTTTAAAAACTGTACAGGGAAAATGAAAAAACTGGATAATCTTCAAAATAAATTAAACTATCGTTTCAAGGACATCAGTCTTTTAACTCAGGCACTTACTCACAGTTCCTTTGCCAATGAAAATAGTCTTGTTCATAATGAAAGACTGGAATTTCTGGGTGACGCAGTCCTGGAGCTCTGTATTTCCAGAGTGCTTTTCTTTGGCTTTCCTGACGCCCCCGAAGGACAGCTTACCAAATTAAGGGCGGGATTGGTCAGTGAGTTTTCCCTGGCCAAGGTAGCCAGGTCGTTATCTCTGGGTAAATATATTTTTCTGGGCAAAGGGGAGGAGTATCAGGGCGGAAGAGACAGGGATTCGGTCTTGAGCGATACCCTTGAAGCTGTGCTTGGAGCGGTCTATCTGGATTCAGGCTATAGAGCTGCTCAAGAGTGCATTCAGGAGTTGTTTAAGCCTTTTATTCCCAAAAGTGTTGAAGCACTGCCTTCCTGCAAAGACTACAAAAGCCGGCTGCAGGAAGCTACCCAGAGTCTTTTCAAGGCCAGGCCGGTTTATGCCCTTATGGAAAGCATTGGTCCTGAACATGAAAAGGTTTACCGTGTGCGGGTGGAATTGCCTAATGGAATGTTTGTTGAGGCCAGGGAATCCAGCGTGAAAAAGGCTGAACAAAAAGCGGCAGGCAGGGCAATCAGGGAGTTGTCCAGAAGTTAAAAACTCAGGGTAAAATTTTCAATGTCAAGATGATCAGCCGGGGCTTTAAATCTGTGGATTCTGCCTGCAATCACAGCACACATGAAAATCAATATAATCAAAATACAGCAAAAGAAATTGTTACTCTCCGGATAAGAGCTTACAGTACATTTTCCAGTTACGCCAAAGAATAAAACAGGCCCGAACCAGAGTTCCGGCCTGTTTTTTTGTCTCTGGTCATGTTCTGGTGGTTGTTTATCCCTGGATAAGCTGCATAGCCATTCTGGGCAGAGAATTAGCCTGGGAGAGCATGGCTACGGCTCCCTGGGTCAGAATCTGATTACGCACAAATTCAGTCATTTCCGAAGCCACGTCCACGTCGGATATCCGCGACTCTGCGGCCTGCAGGTTTTCAGTCTGAATATTGAGATTGGTAATGGTATTTTCCAGGCGGTTCTGGAGGGCACCAAGGCTGGCCCGCATTTTATCCTTGGAAACTATTGCCTCGTTAATGGCATCCAGGGCAGCCTGCGCATTGGCCTGAGTGGAGATGTTGTGTCCTGCGGTGATATCTCCGGAGATATCCCTGCTGCTGCCCAGTCCCAGAGCAGATGCCGTGGAATTGCCAATGGAAATATAGTAGTAATCCTCTTTGACGTCATTTCCCGTACCAAAGTGGACCTTCAAAGGACCCTGCGAGACTATGCCCCTTCCATCGTGATCATTCCCCCAACTGGCAGGATTGTTGTTGTCCATTGAAACGCTCAGGTTTCCGTTGAGCAGGTAGATACCGTTGAATTTGGTGGCATTGGCTATCCTGGTGATTTCCGAGGCCATGGCCTGGTACTCGGAATCAATAATCAGCCTTTGATCTGAATTATAGGTACCAGTGGATGCCTGTTCAGCCAGTTCCTTCATTCTGATGAGTTTTTCATCAATAACCTGAAGGGCGCCGTCAGCGGTCTGGATCATGGATACAGCGTCATTGGCGTTTCTCATCCCCTGTTTCATGGACGCGACATCAGCACGCATCAACTCCCTGATAGCCAGTCCAGCGGCATCGTCAGCAGCAGTTCCCACCCGGAGCCCGGAAGAGAGACGTCTGGTTGAAACACCCAGACGGTCGTACGCGTCACCGAGGTTTCTGTTGGCATTGAGTGCCATTAAATTTGTGTTAATGACCAAAGACATGGGATTTACCTCCTTGATTGTTTTCTGCTCACGCAGCAATCAACATGCCATTTGATAATATCTTTTTTATTTCAATGACTTATATTTTTTTGGAAGTAGTTGTTAACTCTGTATAGTCAAAAACAGGACAAAATTTCCTAGCTGGCTGATGTCAGGATATGATTCAGGAAGTCTGTAAAAGCCCCTGCTTAATGGACCAGGCCAGGATGATCCTGGCCGTGGAAGGATCAATATCAAGGGCTGCGCACAGGCGGGTCATAAGCACTGAGCTTTTAAGAGGGGCCCTGGCAAGAAAGAGAAGCATTCTGATTCTATCAGGGCTTACAAGATGGGATATGCCGGAATATATAACCGGGAAATCTTTTTTGCGGTATACAGCCTGTCCCAGTTTGCCAAGGCAGACCACGGAATTAATCCATGAGTCTGTTGTATGACCGGAAAAAATATCCGCGTACGGAGTATGAACCGGATGTCTGACCTCCTGAAGGTGTCTGTCTTCACATTCCTGGTTCAGCTGTTCCCATAATGCGGTATACCGCCTGATTATTTGGGACCAGTCATACTGCCGTGCATTTTGTCTGCCTTTTCGGGCAAAAGTCTGCCTTAATTCAGGGCTGCTGATGAGTCTGGTCAAGGTGCGGGCAAGGGCGTGGATATCCACTGCGCAGTTTTGGGCCAGCAGAAGGTGAGATTCGCTGTCATATATGAGGGGAGCAAGGTCATCTATGTAATCAGTAGAATCAGGGCCCAGGGTAGGGACAAGAAACCCGTTTTCTGTGTGATTTATAAGTTCTTTATATCCATTGTAATCAGACGCGATAACAGGCAGGCCAGCTGCCTGAGCTTCCAGAATGGTCAACCCGAAAGTCTCCTGAGGGTTATCAGCCAGAGATATGAATATGTCTGAATCCCGCAGGAGCTTGATTTTCATGGCATGGCCGGGGTTGGGAAAAACCATTGTTTCCAGTTCGATGTTGCGGGCAAAAAGGCTGAGTTTCTTTACTGTGTCGTCTTTTTGGTCAAGCCCTCCGGCCAGGATCAGCCTGATTGTATCCAGGTTTAATCCATAAATTTTGGCTAATTGGAGACTTTTAAGTATGGGCAGGATATCCATTTTGGAATAACTGGAAATTCTGCCCAGACAGAGGATATTTAATTTCTGTTTATCAGGCAGCTTCTTGTGACTGTCTTCAACCTCTGCTGGGGAATCTATTTCCTTGTAATTGATGCCAAGAGGAATCCGCTCCAGCCTGGGAGGTTTGAAGTCCTTGCCAAGTTTATAGCTGTTTTGCAGATGATTAAAGTATCTCCCCAGAACCTGTCTTGCACACTCAGAAGAACAGATTATGGCGTCTTTTATTGACCATCCCGGCCAGAGTTGTTTTAGCAGCTGCTGGGAATAATTCGCATAGCTCAGACTATGGGTTATGCTGGTAATGGGAAATATTGTCCGGCTGTATTTGTTTCTCAGTCTTGCCAGATGGGCTGGATGATTAATGCAGTCTGAAAGATGAAAGACGTGGTAGCTTTGTTCACCAAGAAATTTGATAATATCCAGCCTGGGGTGGAAACTTGTCTTGGAGAGTCTGGAGGGAAAATTCTTTTGCAGATACCTGCGACAATCAGAGGCTATCTTGCCTGAAGAAACAAAAAAATGATATTTATCAAAAGGATCAAGGTGAAGCAGCGCATCCAGAAAACCGGTGTTGGCCGCAATGCGTCCCAGAAAAGGGCCGCTTTCGTAAAATGGATCAAGTGTCCCAAAGATTTTTTCAGGCATTCTTTACCTCTGAAGGAAGGGTGTATGTTCTCCCGGGTGCGGGGCTATATATTGTCCTGATCACCTGCTGTTTCATTGTGCCGGGATATCAATTCAATATTTGTTCCACTGAAATAAAATTAATTGTGGTCCTAAATTTGCAATTTTTGTCCAAAAAGCAAAAAGGAGCACGGTATGCGGCAAAAAGATACCAATTTCTGGTTACTTGGTTTACCTGAACAGGTTGTTTCCGACATTGAAAAAAATCTTCCAGACGGCTGCAGAGTTCAGGCTGTGAAGTCAGTCAATTCAATAAAGCTGGACAAGGATTATCCCAGGGGCGCGTCAATATTGTTTTTTACTCTGAAAACCTGGAAGAGTATGGAAAATGAGAGCGGCAGAGATTTTATTGAGCAAAATAATATTCAGCAGGTTTTAGTCCTTGATGAGCATGATCAGGTCCAGGAAGCGGATATCAATGAAATGGGTTCATTTCTGGGCATCCTGCGCTTGCCTGCAACAGGCGGGGCATTGGAAAAATTCAAGGCCAAGGCTGTGGACATCCTGGAACTGTATACAGACCTGCATTTAATGGCCAAAGAAATCGCCCTGGAAAGAGAGCTTCTGGCCCGCAAGAACATGCAGCTGGAATTTTTAAACAGAATCATCACCAGGTCTTCTTCGTCATTAAAGCTGGAAGAAATACTTGCTGTCTCCAGGCAGGAACTGTCCAACCTGATAGGCTCACAGGGGCTCTGCGCGATTTTCTGGAGAAAAAATATCAGCGGAGAAATTGACGCGGAAATCTATCTGCCCAGGATAAACAACAAAACTCACCAGGCCAAATGGAAGGACAGCCTTCTGGCTATCTGTAAAAGGTTTACCGATAGAGAGGTCATGAGCTATAAAGAAAGAGTGTTGCATGCCCGGTCCAACACTGTTTCCTGGCTGCCCAATCCAGTAAAACAGGTGATCATACCCCTTTATGCCGGAAAAAAGATTTTCGGTGCCCTGCTTGCTGTTGCTGACGAGCCTTTTAAGCTGGGACGTGATCAACTGCAGATAATAAACAGTGCAGGCAATCATTTGTCCCTGGCCCTCAGAAACGCCCTTAAGTATAAAGAGTTGAAGCAGGAGGCTGACTTTGACGGACTAACCAGTATTTATAATCGTCAACAATTTGACAAAAGAATCAGGGTTGAACTTAAAAGGCATCAGAGGCATGCCAAGCATTTAAGCCTTATTATGCTGGATCTGGATTATTTTAAACGTCTTAATGATACTTATGGTCATCTGGCAGGAGACGAGGTTTTAAGGAAAGTAGGGAGTATTCTGGAAGAAACCGTCAGGGAAACCGATTTCCCGGCCAGATACGGCGGAGAAGAGTTCGTGGTGATTTTACCTGAAACAAATGAACAGCAGGCCTGGCTCTTTGCTGAAAGACTGCGTAAAAAAATCAGTAATTCAGTATTTTCATATAATGAGAACAAATTTAATGTAACCGCAAGCATCGGGGTCGCCTCTTTAAAACCCGGACCGCTTTCTCCTGGGAACGCTCTGGTAACACAGGCGGATAAGGCATTGTATATGGCCAAAAACAGCGGCCGCAATATTGTGTGTACTTCGGCTGATCTTTGTATCGGCGAAGCAATTCTGAGCTGATGCCTTAGACCATGGTATCCGCGTATGCCGGCTCCCGGCCGGCATAAGTTTATCCTGTTTATCCTGTCCAGGCTTCTTGTTTTTTTGTGACAGGGTTGAGCTGTAAGTCACTCATCCGTCCTGTATTTCCCGGATACAGGACTTGCCTTGGACATTCCCTCGAATCAAAAGTTTACAAATCTACCTTTGAGCACTTATAGTAAAAGATGAAAGGGTTGGCCTTTTGCAATCAGGGATATGTTTTTCATGTGCCAAAGCTAAGCGCTACAGGAGAAAATGTGTATGAAAAAAACTGAGATAGCTATTATTGGTCAGGGACCGGCAGGACTTTCAGCCGCCATCTACACTGCCCGTGCAGGCCTTAAAACCACGGTTCTTGGATGTGATCCCAAAGTGGCTGGAGATTATAATATTGACAATTATTTTGGTTTTCCAGAATCCATTACCGGCAGGGAGCTGATACAACTAGGCTGCAGGCACGCTGAAAAATTTGGCGCTGAACTGCTTTGTCAAAAAGTTTTAAGTATCCACAATGATTCTGAAGGCGGGTTTGTGATCAAGACCGACACTTCAGAAACGTCCAGCAAAGCGCTGATCCTTGCCACCGGGGTAAGCAGGATCAGGCCGGGAATCTCAAATCTTTCAGAATACGAGGGCAAAGGTGTTTCTTATTGCGTCAGTTGTGATGGTTTTTTTTATAAAGACAAAAAAGTCATGGTCGTGGGAGAGGGAATTTTTGCAGCCAACCAGGCCCTGGAACTGAAAACATACACTCCGCAGGTCACAGTCTGCACCCAGGGCAAAAAAAATAAAATTACTCAGGATTATCTTACCTTGCTTCAAAATAATAATATCCCGGTTCTGGAAGGTAAGGTTAAAAAACTGCAGGGCGATAAGTTTCTGGAAAAAGTCGTTCTGGAGAATGAACAGACCATGGACGTTGACGGCCTTTTTGTGGCCATGGGAGAAGCGTCATCGGTTGATTTCGCGTATTCACTGGGGATAATCACCAAAGGCAGCTTTATTGAGGCGGACCATAAACAGCGCACAAATATTCCAGGCGTCTTTGCCGCAGGAGATTGCGTTGGAAGATATTTACAGATAAGTGTGGCAGTAGGTGAGGGGGCTATAGCTGGTTATTCTGCGATTTCCTATTTGAAAAAACTGGCTTCCAGGGATTAGCAGACCGCCCTAAACTTTCCAATTGCCGCGTTGCTGAAAGCCTGAATTCAATGTTCAAGATTCAGTGTTCAGCGTTAAAAAGTAAGAAAAAGAAATTAATGCCGGACTGTGGCTTGAAATCTTTGAACAGCCTGCCCGGTAAGGACTTTTTTAACAAGCTGTTAGCTGATGATCATTGTTTTCACCCTGAAGCAGGTTGATAGGGAAAAATATCTAATGCGAGGTGTATGATGTCTGATTTTGTTTTTGAATTAAATGATAAAGAGAAAAAATATCTCAAGCAGATCGCCCTGTTAAGTATCAGGTCCAGGTTTGAAAATGGACTTGAATTTCCAGAACCCCCTACCTCAAAAATGACCGAGAAACTGGGCGCTTTTGTAACCCTTAAGATTGACGGCAGGCTTAGAGGCTGCATCGGACATATCGTTGGAGATCTTCCCCTGTGGAAAACCATAATTAAAATGGCTGCTCAGGCCGCGTTTAATGACCCCAGGTTTCCGCCCCTCAGAGAAAAAGAGCTGGATAAGATTGAACTGGAAATTTCCATTTTAAGTCCTTTACAGCTGGTTGATGACCCCACCCGCATAGTTCCGGGCAAACACGGCCTTTTGATCAGAAAGGGGGGGGCATCAGGACTGCTGCTGCCTCAGGTGGCCCTGGAGTGGAACTGGGACAGGGAAACTTTTCTGGGCCACACCTGTCAGAAAGCCGGACTAACCAGTAACTGCTGGCAGGATCCTGATACGGAAATTTACTGGTTTCAGGCTGTAGTTTTTTAATCTTCCCCTGTTATGGAGCAAATTTATGACTGATACTGTAAAAAAGAAAAAAGGATCATTTCAGATATCGTGTTTTTATGTAGGTGAAGCATTATGCGGAATCGATATCGGACTGGTCCAGGAGATCAATAAGCAGGTATTGTCCACAACTGTTCCTCACTCACCCGAATATGTAATGGGGATCATGAATCTGCGGGGCAAGATTGTAACCATTATTGACTTGGGAAAAAAACTGGGCATTGAGTCAGCATCTGAGATTACTGACGATACCAGGATTATCATTGTGAGTTCCAGAGATGAATTTATCGGCCTGCTTGTAGACAAGGTTACTGACGTGATCCTGGCAGACTGGGAAAAGGTTTCTCCGCCTCCTTCAAATATAAAGGGGGCCAGAGGAAAATTTTTTAACGGAGTATACAGATTTAAAAATAAACTGGTTGCGATCCTTGATGTAGAAGAAGTGCTGGGCAATGAATAACCCTGAATCCTGCATAATCAACAAGTTCAAAAATACCAACTTCACAGATACAAGAATAACTGTATAAAGTTATTGATTTTACCTACTGGCATAATATGAATCTTGATAAAAAATTCCGTGCGCCACTGATCCTCATAGTGGATGATTCGTCTTTAAACCGGAAACTTTTGAATGTTCTTCTACAGAATTATGGGTATAAAACCCTGCAGGCTGAGAACGGCAGGCAGGCCAGGGATCTGGCTGCCAGGAATAATCCTGATCTGATTCTTCTCGATGTGATGATGCCTGTGGAGGATGGCTTTGATACCTGCAAAGCTCTTAAGAAAAATGCCGCTACCAAAGACATCCCAATAATTTTTATTTCCGCTCTCAACGATACGGAAAGTATTGTCAAAGGACTTGAACTCGGTGGAGTGGATTATATGGGCAAGCCTTTTGCCCGGACCGAGGTCCTGGCCAGGATCCGGGTGCACCTGGAGCTGAAGTTTGCCAAGGAAAGATTGATAGAAGCACAGGTTCAGCGATTTGCAGAGATTAAGGAAGCCCAGGAATCCTTTCTGGTTGATTCCAGGAATCATCCAGAGGCAAGATTTGATTATATTTTTCGCCCCGTGCTGGAGGCAGGGGGAGACTTTCTGGATGTGATAAGAGTAAGTGAAAACACTTATGTCTATATTGTAGCGGACATCAGTGGACACAATCTTGGAACCGCCTATATAACTTCCGCCCTGAAGGTTCTGTTTGATCAGAACATTAATCCTTATACCCCGGTAGAAGAAGGTATCAGGATGATAAACGCGGTTTTAAATAAGATACTTCAACCCACCCAGCACCTCACAGCTGCCTTTCTGGCAATAGACAGATCCCAGAATCAGGCGGTTCTTTATAACGCGGGACACCTCCCGGTGATATATTTCAGCAGGAAGGAGAATAAAGCTTTTATCATGGAAGCCCAGGGCGATATCCTTGGACCTTTTGAGCAGGTTGAGTTTATTCCAGCAAGAAGAACAATAGAACCTGGAGACAGGTTCTTTTTGTTTACGGACGGACTGGTTGAAGTTTTCGGAGAAAATTACAGGACAAGAAATCAGGGGATCCAGTCTATTATGGATTGTATTCCAGACTCTGCGGATAATACCCTGGAGGAAGCTCTGAAGCATGTTTTTGATTGCGTATGCCCGCGTAAGGAATTGCTTCAGGATGATGTTATTCTGTTAGGGGCACAAGTTTGATGAGCCTTGATTGTCAGCAAACCTCGTCCAGACTTGAATGCTGTTTCCCTGCTCAAGTCTCTTTCGTGGATGAAGTCTTAAGCAGGGTAAGTACTTTTCTGGCCGGCAGATGTTCGGAACGTACCTTTTTTTATCTATCGCTGGTCCTGCGTGAAGCCCTGAACAACGCTGTTTTTCACGGAGCAAAACAAAACAGTGCCTGTTTTATCAATTTTAGCGGCAGTTTATCGCAGGAAAAAGTCAGCTTTGAGGTGCAAAGTCCTGGTCCCGGGTTTAACTGGAGAAAACGCCTGGAAAAAAATCCCGTCGGCAGCACCAGTCAATGTGGATGGGGTATGTTTATTATTTCCCGGTATTCTGACGGCTTTGAATACAATGAGTCAGGTAATATCCTGAAATTCTGGATGAATCTTTCTGAAACGAACTAAGAACAATATCTTT
>JBKHCI010000025.1:0-18605 GCA_046541915.1 Desulfonatronovibrio sp.
TCCCCTAACTTCACCACTGGACAGCCAAATTCAATAATAGTAATGATATCCAGCCAGCCCTGGCTGACCTGCATATAACACGCTGATAAACGTTAATCAGTTAATCCAAGCCGGTATAAATGTCAAAACAACAATAGGAGCATGGATGAATAAAGCCTTATCCCTGGTTGGTTTTAAAAAAAGCGGCAAAACAACCCTCATGCTCAATCTGATTGAGGAACTGAAAAATAGAAACATAAAGGTATCTGCTGCTAAATTTTCCCATCACCGGTTTGACCAGCCGGATACCGACACCGCCAGGATCAGCCGTCAGGCAGTTGACCTGGCAGGACTTACCAAAAGCGAAACCATGCTCTACTGGTCCGGGGAAAAATACCTCCCTGATCTCCTGCCCCTGATGAACGGAGATGTTTTGCTGGTGGAAGGCGGAAAAAACCTTGGCTGGCTGCCCAGGATACTTATCTTGAACCATCCGGAAGACGCGGCGCAGCTGGGGCAGGAACTGGCCCTGGCCACCTGGGGGAAAGTAAGAACAGATCATCTGCCTCATCTGGAAAATATTGAAGACCTGGCTGACCTGCTGATGACCAGAGGCTTTATCCTGCCAGGACTGGACTGTGGATCCTGCGGCTATGAAACCTGCGCGGGTCTGGCTGCTGAAATAATCGCGGGCAGGGCCGGCCAGGAAGACTGCCAGGCCAGGAAAACCAGCCTGGAAGTAAAGGTAAACGGAAAAACCCTGGGCATGAACCCGTTTGTGGAAAGAATCATCAGCAAATCAATCCTGGGTATGATGTCCGAACTTAAGGGATATTCTCCGGGCAATGTCGAGATCAAAATCAACGGATAAACACATGAACAAACCAAACATCCTGGTTACCGGCGGGGCCGGATACATAGGCAGCCACACGTGCAGGGAACTGGCCTCTTCAGGTTATACTCCCGTCACCCTGGACAACATGGTTTACGGCCATGAATGGGCTGTAAAATGGGGGCCGCTGGTCAAAGGCGATATCAATGATCCTGTGATCCTGGATCAGGTTTTTACCCGGTTCGTCCCAGAGGCGGTCATCCATTTCGCGGCCTTTGCCTACGTGGGCGAATCCGTGACTGATCCGGCCAGATATTACCGCAACAATGTCGCCGGCACTCTAACCCTTCTGGAAGCCATGAAAAAACACGGCTGTCCGGCAATAGTGTTTTCCAGTACCTGCGCCGTATACGGTGAACCTTTAAAGATACCCATTCCCGAGGATCATTCTCTCAGTCCCATTAATCCCTATGGCCGCAGCAAGCTGATGATCGAACAGATCTTAAGAGACTTTGACTCTGCCTATGGAATCAAAAACGTCTGCCTGCGTTATTTCAACGCCGCAGGAGCCGATCCCCACGGCATGACCGGGGAAGATCACGACCCGGAAACCCATCTTATCCCCCTGGCCATTATGGCAGCTATGGGCATGAACAAGGGCCTCAGCATATTCGGAGACGACTACCCCACTTCTGACGGCACAGCCGTTCGCGATTATATTCATGTAACTGACCTGGCCAGGGCCCATATCCTGGCCCTGGAATTTATGCGCGACCGGAACAGAAGCGATTTTTTCAACCTGGGTACTGGAACAGGCCACAGCGTGCAGCAGGTGGTGGACATGATTGAAAAAATAAGCTCCTGTAAAGTTCCTGTTCAAAGAACCGCCAGACGTCCAGGAGACCCGCCAGCCCTGGTCGCGGTTTCGCACAAGGCCGCGGACACCCTGGGCTGGGAGCCTGAATTCAACAGCCTGGAAACCATTATCAAAACCGCCTGGGACTGGCATCAGAAAAAACACGGAGGTCTTTAAATGGCGTGCCCCAACACTGTTCCCTACAGGGGCAGAATCAACCGGCAGAAGCGCGAACATCTCCTTGAACAGAAAAGCACGGTCCTGTGGTTTACCGGCCTGTCCGGATCAGGGAAATCCACCATTGCCCATGCGGCCGAGGAAAGACTTCATTCCATGGGCAGGCTGACTTATGTGTTTGACGGTGACAATGTCCGCCACGGACTGTGCAGCGATCTGAGCTTTTCTCCGGAAGGACGGGCTGAGAACCTGCGCCGTATAGCCGAAATGGTCAAACTCTTTCTGGACGCCGGAATCATCTGCATGAGCGCATTTATCTCTCCAGACCGCCAGGACAGGCAGAAGGTAAAGGAAATCATCAACTGCGACCGCTTTTACGAAGTATATGTCAAATGTCCTCTGGAAGTTTGCGAACAAAGAGACGTCAAAGGTCTGTACAAACTGGCCAGGCAGGGCAAGATAAAAAACTATACCGGCATATCCGCGCCCTATGAGGAACCGGAAAACCCGGACCTTGTCCTGGAGACCTCCAGACATGATCTTGAAGAATGCGTGCAAAGCGTGGTGGAGTTCGTTCTTAAAACCAATAACAGCTAGAGAAGTTTCGGTCCTTGCTCTTTTAAAGCCATTATGCCATATTCCGCTTAAGATGTTCAACCGGTCATCAAACGGAAATCAGGCATATGCAAAAATGGATTCCTCTTTTTATCCTGTCCCTGACAATACTCATTTTTTGTTGCGGCCCTGCTCCGGCCCGGGCTGATCTGAACCAGCAAAGACAGGATTTCCAGGCTGCTGAAAAAGCCCTTAATGAGGGGCGTCTGCAGGATTTTAACCGTCTTCTTTCCAGACTCCGGGACTATCCCCTTTATCCCTACCTTGTTTATGAACAGCTCAGTAAAAACATCTCTATTCAAAAAGAAAAACAGATCCTGGATTTTTTAGATAAATACGATTCAACCCCTCTGGCGGACAGACTCCGCCGCTTATGGCTTGAATATCTGGCCGAGCACAACAGGTGGACCGAGCTGGTCAGGGATTTTCATCTGCCTTATACACCTGGCCTGCACTGCTCCTATGCCAGGGGACTTATGGAAACCGGCAGAACCGGGGAAGCGTGGCAGGAGGCAAGAGATCTCTGGCTGCGGGGCAGATCATTGCCAGGCGAGTGCGACCCTGTCTTTGATAAATGGCGACAGGAAGACGGGCTGACCGTTGACCTGGTCTGGCAGAGAACCGGGCTGGCCATTGACCAGGGACAGACAAACCTGGCCAGATACTTAAGAAGATATCTCCCGGCCGACCAGCAGCCCTGGCTGGATTTATGGCTGGAGGTAATCAAAAAGCCTTCTCGGACTCTGGCCATTGACTGGTCCGGAAAAACCCATCCTGTGGCTGAAAAAATCCTGGCTCACGGCATGAGCAGGCTTATAAAGGAAGATACCCGGAAAGCCCTGGACCAATGGAAAAAACTGGAAACAGGGCAGAATCTGCAGTCCATGGACGTATCTTCGGTGAAACAGGAACTGGCTCTTTATCTGGCCTTGAGAAAACATCCCCAGGCCCTGGAATACATAAGCAGCCTGTCCGGTGAAATCATAACCCCCGCCCTCAGGCAATGGCAGATCAGAAGCGCCCTGTATGAAGGCAAGTGGAAGCAGGCCTTATCCGCCCTGGATAAACTGGATAATTCCCTTAAAGAGCTTCCGCGCTGGATTTACTGGAAAGCCAGGGCACTTGAACAACTGGGGCACCAGGACGAAGCTGCAAGGCTTTACCAAAGCATCCTGCACAGGCAGAACTATTTCTCAGTACTGGCCGGCGATAGAATAAATCAGACCTGCCGCATTCAGCACAGACCGATATCATCCTTTGGTCCGGATATCCTTGAACTTAATCAGGATCAGGGAATAATGAGAGCGGCTGAGCTGCTCTTTCTGGGACGCACGGTTGATGCGCGCCGGGAATGGAACTCTTCCATTTCCGGAAAAAACGCTCCAGAATTAAGAGCGGCCGCGGTACTGGCTCATGATATGGGCTGGCATGACCGGGCCATAGTTGCCGCTGCCAGGGCCGGGGAATTTGAAGACCTGATTATCCGGTTTCCTGTTCCTTATTCCGGCTTGATCAATAAACACTCCAGATCCACAGGGCTGGATCCGGCCTGGGTATTTGCCCTGGCCAGACAGGAAAGCATGTTCATGGCGGATGTTGGTTCCCCGGCCGGGGCCCTGGGTATAATGCAGATCATGCCTTCTACAGGCAGGCGGATTGCGTCCCTTAAGAATGAACAATTTGCCAGTCAGTACGTTCTTCTTAACCCTGAAACCAATATCCGGTTCGGGACATTCTACCTCAAAAAACGCCTTGGTGAACTGCAGAACAATCCGGTTCTGGCTACTGCCGCTTATAACGCGGGGGCCCACAGGGTCAGAGAGTGGCTGCCCGACGAAAAAAACATGGCCGCCGACATCTGGGTGGAGAACATCCCTTATTATGAGACCAGGGGTTACGTGGAAAAAGTGTTCTTATACAAATATATTTATGAAAAGCGTCTGAACATGCCTTCCACCGGGATGGCCGCCCTTATGTCCGATATCCAGGGGAAAAACACTATTCCGGACAGGGCATCCCTTGATTGAGATCAAACTGTATCCTTAATGCATTATTCGTCTTTAGCCACTTAATTATATATCCTGAATCCGTGAAATTGGTAATTTTGAATTTATTGCTTATGCGGGTTTCGGGGTTTGACAAAAGGGTTGCAAACTGTCTGAGCGACTTAGGCGGACTTAATCAAAATCCTTTAACCATCTGAATTGATTTAGAAAATAAATAAGTTGCTCCAGCAAAACCTCATCACTGGCAAGGCCGGGATTTTGATTTAGACCGCCTTGAAGCGAGTTTTTGCGGCCCTTTTGTCAAACCCCGAAACCCGCTTTCACGGATTCAGGATATATGATAGACAGACAGGCTAAAAACTTTCCGGACGGAAACTCATTACCTGAAATACCGGCAGGACCTGCTTTTCCTTGATAAATTTTTTAATCCATCTTATCCTTGAAACTTGGTCCACTGCTTCATTACTACATATAAAATCAATCCGGAGATAATATGTTTGGCAAAAATTTTTCATACTCTTCCAGAAACGACTGGCCTCCAATCAAATCATGGCTCCTGGACAGAATGGCCTCAGATCCTTCGGTTGAGGGGCCTGTACGCGAAATACTGCAAACAGTCAGGAAAAACGGAGACCGGGCCCTGGTGGAGTATACCCGCAAGTTTGACTGCCAGGACTTTGAAACAGAAAATATTGCCCTGAACCCGGAATTGATCCAAGAATCATTAAAAAATGTGGATAACCGCGACCTTGATATCATCAGCCAGGCTGCGGACAGAATCCGGGCCTTTCACCAGCGCCAGAAGACCAATTCCTGGTTTACGCCGGATTCAGACGGGGCCATCATGGGGCAGATGGTTACTCCGGTATACCGGGCAGGCCTTTACGTGCCGGGCGGCCAGGGAGGAGAAACCCCGCTTATTTCCAGCCTGCTCATGAACGCCATACCCGCCCAGGTTGCCGGGGTACAGTCCATATGCGTGCTTTCCCCTCCCAGAAAAGACAAGACCCTGAACCCCTATATCCTGGCCACCGCCCATATTCTGGGCATTGATGAAATATATCTGTGCGGATCGGCCTGGGCTGTGGCAGCCATGGCCTACGGAACCGAAACCATCAACCATGTGGACATAATCGCCGGTCCCGGCAATATATTTGTAACCATGGCCAAAAAAATGCTTGTGGGCCAGGTGGGCATTGACATGATTGCCGGCCCCAGCGAAGTGGCTGTCATTGCCGATCATACAGCCAGAGCAGACTATATTGCCATGGATATTCTTTCCCAGGCTGAACACGATCCCCTGGCCGGCACGTATCTGATAACCACCCAGGAACAACTTATCCGGCAAACCAGGGATGAACTGGAAAAACAGGCCAGCGCCCTTCCGCGCGGCGATACAGCCCGCAAGGCCCTCAGGGACTGGGGAGCGTCTTTTCTGGTTCCGGATCTGAAGACAGGATTTGAGCTTTCCAACTGCATCGCGCCGGAGCATTTTGAATTATGCGTGGATGATCCATGGTCGTGCCTGGGAATGGTCCAAAACGCGGGCGCTGTTTTTATGGGCAGCAACACCCCTGAGCCTGTGGGAGATTACTTTGCCGGACCCAATCACGTCCTGCCTACCCTGACAACAGCCAGGTTTTCCCAGGCCCTTTCAGTCCACGCTTTTCAGAAAAACATCAGCATACTCTCAACCAGCCAGGGCTACCTGGATAAACACGGCTCAAAAATTGCCCGCATGGCCAGGCTGGAAGGCCTGGAAGCCCACGCCAGAAGTGTTGAACAAAGACTTGATACACCCAAAAACTAGAAGGAGAAAAAACCATGAAAATTGTGTCCCAAACAAATATTACTGAATATCCCCTTGCTTCCCGGGGAAAAGTCAGGGATATCTATGAAATTGATGAGCAGACCCTGCTCATTGTAACTACCGACCGCATGAGCGCCTTTGACGTAGTCATGAACGAGCCCATCCCCTACAAAGGTGTGGTTCTCAACCAGATCACCCTGTTCTGGATGGATATGTTCAAGGATATCGTTGAAAATCACCTTATCACTTCTCATGTCAGCGAGTTCCCTGAAAAACTTGCTCCTTATGCGCAGGAGCTGGAAGGACGCTCGGTCCTGGTCAAAAAGGCCCGGCCCCTGCCCATTGAATGCATTGTCCGCGGATATATTACCGGTTCGGGCTGGAAGGATTACCTGAAAACAGGTCAGGTCTGCGGCTATGATCTCCCCGCCGATCTGGTGGAATCTCAAAAACTTGAACAACCCCTGTTCACCCCTTCCACCAAGGCCGAGGCTGGCGACCATGACGAAAACATCTCCGTGGATGAGGCCCGCCGGCGTATAGGAGAAGATCTGGCCAGGAAGGCCGAAGATCTGTCACTGGCAATATATAAAAACGGCCGGGATTATGCCGCGAAAAAAGGCATTATCGTAGCGGATACCAAATTTGAATTCGGCCAGGTCAATGGCAGGCTCATGCTCATCGACGAGGTGCTCACCCCTGATTCCTCCAGATTCTGGCCGGCTGACCAGTACACGCCAGGCAAGGGACAGCCAAGTTTTGACAAACAATACCTGAGGGACTGGCTGGAAACTACAGACTGGAACAAAAAGGCCCCCGCCCCCAAGCTTCCACGGGAAATCGTAGAAGAAACCCGGAATAAATACCTGCTGGCCTATAAGCTGTTAACCGGTCAGGAACTGCTCCAGGGAGGTCTGTAATGCTTCTTAAGGATAAAAAGGCCCTGATTTTCGGCGTGGCCAACAATAAAAGCATTGCCTACGGTATTGCTGACACATTTAAACAGCACGGAGCGCGCCTGGCCTTCAGCTATGTCGGCCAGCCCCTGAAAAAACGGGTGGAGCCCATCAGTGAAGAACTGGGTGGAGAGTTTATCTTTGACTGCGATGTTACCAGTGATGATCAGATCCAGACTGCTGCGGAGCTGGTCAGGGAGAAATGGGGAGAAGTGGACATCCTGGTCCACTCAGTGGCCTTTGCCAACAGAGATGACCTCCAGGGAAGGTTTATAGACACCTCCAGGGAAGGATTCAGCCTGGCCCTGGATGTATCAGCCTTTTCCCTCACCGCCCTGTGCCGCGCCTTTGAACCGCTTTTTTCCAGAGACGCTTCTGTCATGACCATGACTTATTACGGATCCCAGAAATATATAACCAACTATAATGTCATGGGTGTGGCCAAGGCCGCCCTGGAAGCGTCCGTGCGTTATCTGGCCATGGATCTGGGAGCAAAAGGGGTAAGGGTCAACGCCATCAGTGCCGGCCCCATCAAGACCATGGCTGCTTCAGGCATCAGCAAATTCAAAACAATCCTGAATACCATTGAGGAAAAAGCGCCGCTGAAAAAAAACGTGGATCAGTACGATGTGGGCAAGGCAGCCCTTTTCCTGGCATCGGATCTGTCCTCGGGAACCACTGCGGAAATCCTCTATGTTGATTCCGGATACAACACCCTCGGGATATAGATTCCTGAAAACTTGAGGACTTTTTTATGAATACGATTATATGGTTTGTTGTTTTAATAGCCGCCTGGATAGCCCTGGCAAAATTTATCCTTCCCAAGCTGGGCATTGAAGGCTGAGGTCCGGGCAAGGACAAAAGCTGCCGGGTGCAGCAAAAAGATACCAAAGACCAGGACAAATCCTGACGCGCGCTGCAGTCACAGCGTGATAAACAGCCAGGTAATTTTTAACTTGCATTCTGGAAACTATTAAATTAAAAGATCTGTTCTTTCGGAGAGGTGTCCGAGTTGGCCGAAGGAGCACGATTGGAAATCGTGTAGGCGCTAATCCCGTCTCGAGAGTTCGAATCTCTCCCTCTCCGCCATTTTTCCAGGGAAGCCGGGCGGCGGAGACGCTGCCAATCCCGTCAGGCCCGAAAGGGAGCAGCGGCAACAGTTGTTTCCGGGTGCCCGGTTTCCCTCACAGGGGCGCTTGAGTATTAATTCAAGCGCCCCTGTTTTTTTTGTCCCTCAATTCACAAACTTACCTGCTTTACATCCTGACCCGCCATGGATATGTACTATAACTCATGAACGATTTCAGCATTTTTACATCCTTTTTCAGGGGGCAGGCCCTGGATCTTGCGCATAAAATTATTGATCTGGCCCTGGAAGAAGACGGAGAAGATCTTACTTCAAACGCTGTTTTTTCCTTTGACAGCAAAGCCAAAGCCATTATCAGGGTCAAGCAGGAGTGCGTAATCTGCGGGCTGCCTTTCATTGACCTGATTCTTGCCAGGATTGCCGGGAAAGCATCCGCGCAAGCGATCTGTGCAGAAGGCGCACTCATTGATCCAGGCCGGACCATCGCGGAAATTCACGGCTCAACCCCAAAGATCCTTAAGGCGGAACGAGTTATCCTTAATATGCTTTCCAGGCTTTCAGGCATAGCAACCCTGACCAGGGAATTCTGCGCAAGGCTTAAGGGCTCAGGCGTCACCCTCCTGGATACCAGAAAGACCTCTCCTGGAATGAGATACCCTGAAAAATACGCGGTCCTTGTTGGCGGAGCCGGAAATCATCGCCTTAATCTTGAATCCATGCTCATGCTCAAAGACAATCATATAGATCAGTGCGGGAGCATAACCAGGGCGGTTGATGCCCTTCGCTTTGCCTACTCCCCCTGCCCGCCCATAGAAGTGGAATGCCGAAGCATCGCGGACGTGGAGGAAGCTGTTTCAGCCCGCGCAGACCGAATCATGCTGGACAATATGGACATGGGTGAGATGCAAAAAGCCCTGAAAATTATCCCGGCGCGCATAGAATCAGAAATAAGCGGAAGGGTGAACCTTGAAAATATCGCGCAGCTGGCATCTTTAAGGCCTGATTATATATCATCGGGGGCCCTGACCCATTCGGCCCGTTCCATTGATATAAGCATGAAAATAGAGGTATAATCAATGTATTCTCAGCGGATTAAAAATATCAGGAAAAAACTGGGCAGTGAGCTGGCCATTCTGGCCCATCATTATCAAAACGATTCAATAGTTGAACACGCTGATCTGGTGGGTGATTCACTGCAGCTGGCAGCCGCCATCCCGGACCTTGACGCCGGGCTTATCATGTTCTGCGGGGTTGACTTCATGGCTGAGACCGCGGCTGTTCTGGCCAATCCCGGACAGAAAGTATTCACGCCCGAACCTGACGCCACCTGTGTCATGGCTGACATGGCTCCGGATTCTCTGGTCCGGGAAGTCATGATCAGGCTGGGACACACGTCAAGGGTGGTCCCCCTGGCCTATGTCAACTCATCCATCGGTGTTAAGGCCGTCTGCGGCAAATCTGGAGGCAGTGTATGCACCTCGGCCAATGCCGGGAAAATGCTTGAGTGGGCCTTTGGGCAGGGAGACCAGGTTCTTTTTCTGCCGGACAAAAATCTGGGCCGCAATACAGCAATTAAATCCGGCCTGGATTTAAAACAAGTCTATACCCTGGATATCAGAGAAAAAGGGAAACACATCCGGCCTCAGGAACTGACAGATAAAAAGCTGCTCTTATGGCCAGGCGTCTGCGCGGTGCATTTCCGGCTCAAGCAGAGTAAAATAGCCGGTATTCGCCGGAATAATCCCCATGCCCTTATCGTGGTCCATCCTGAAAGCGATCCTGCGGTGGTGGCCATGGCCGATGAAACCGGATCAACTTCCACAATAATCTCCTTTACCAGAGAAGCTCCTTCTGGAAGCACAATTTATATTGGAACCGAAGACAACCTGGTCCACCGCCTTAAAAAAGAATATCCGGACAAGAATATATTGCCTCTGGGCGCGGGATACTGCAGCAACATGGCCAGGACCACTCCCCAGAGTCTTGCCCTGGCCCTGGAAAGCATGACCGGCGAAAACGCGGTCGCAGTCGACCCCGGACTTGCCCCCCACGCCCGGAAAGCAGTGGAAACCATGCTTGAGGTAACTCAAAAATGACAGACTCGGTCCATACCCAGGTCCTGATAATAGGTTCAGGCATAGCCGGAGCCAGCGCGGCCCTGACTCTGGCTGAAGCAGGACTGGAAGTTCTGCTTTTATCCTCCGGGGATTCACTGGATGACGGAAATACCGCCCTTGCCCAGGGGGGCATTGTGTACAAAGCCCCTGATGATGACCCCGGCATCCTGGAAAAAGATATCCTGAACGCTGGTTGTGAGCATAACCACCTTAAGGCGGTCAGGTATCTGGCCCGCAAAGGCCCGGATGTTGTGCGCAAAGTCCTCATTGACCAGCTCAAGGTCCCCTTTGCCAGGGTGGATAACGGCGGCTTCCACCTGACCCGGGAAGGGGCCCACAGCATGGCCAGGATACTTCACTGCGCTGATTATACCGGCAGGAGCATCATGGATTCTTTTCTCAAAGCCATCCATGATCATCCGGGAATCCGGATAATGAACCGCCAGACCGCGATAGACATTTTAACCACCCACCACCACTCCACAGAACTGGAAATAAGATATCAACTGGCCAATCAATGCGCTGGAGCCTATGTGCTGGACCAGGACAGCGGAAACGTGCGTAAAATCCTGGCTGACTTCACCATCCTGGCCACAGGCGGGATAGGTCAGATATACCTGAACACCACCAACACGTCATCCACAATGGGATCAGGCATGGTCATGGCTCAGCGCGCCGGGGCCAGGATGATGAACATGGAATTTATTCAGTTCCATCCCACAGCGCTCTTTCACCGCAGCCCGAGAAAATTTCTGATTACCGAGGCCATGCGCGGTGAAGGAGCAGTCCTGGTCAACGCCCTGGGCAACCCTTTTATGAAGGACTATGATGACCGGGGAGACCTGGCCCCCAGGGATGTGGTCACCCGGGCCATTGTGGATGAAATGCTTAAGACCAAGGAAGACTTTGTATACCTTGACGCCTGCAAACATGTACCTGATCCGGCCGGACGCTTTCCCACAATACATAAGAAATGCCTGGAGCTTGGAATTGACCTGACCAGAGAACCCATTCCAGTAGTGCCTGCGGCCCATTATTTCTGTGGAGGCATTCTGGTGGATGTCTCCGGCAGAACAACCATAGACCGGCTCTACGCTGCCGGCGAGTGCGCCTGCACCGGGGTGCACGGGGCCAATCGTCTGGCCAGCACCTCTCTTCTGGAAGGACTTTTATGGGGGCACGCCGCAGCCCGGGACATAACCCGGAGACTTAAAACCCGTTCAAGGCTCAGCAGGAGAATCAAATCTTCCATGCCCGACTGGAAATTTCTGGGATCAAAACAGAATGAGGATCCGGTGCTCATCGCCCAGGACTGGGCCACCATCAAGCACACCATGTGGAATTATGTGGGGATCAAGCGCACTTCTCCCCGGCTTAAAAGGGGGTTTGAAGACCTGCGCAACCTCAATAAAAGGCTGCACGATTTTTACAAGGAAACCGCCATATCCAAATCAATAGTGGAGCTTTTCCATGGCTGCCACGCCGCCTATATTATTACCACCGCGGCCCTGAGAAACAAAAAAAGCACAGGCTGTCATTTCCGGAATAATGATTAGTAATTTACTATTGAAACCTTATCGCAAAAAAACAAGAAACTTTGACAGGATTAACAGGGTGGACAGGATAACCTTTTGGCCTGGCTTCCGGCCAGGACAAAATTTTTTTTCTCTTAATCAGTCTCTTAATCCTGTTAATCCTGTCAAAAAATTCTTTTCTTTGGTTGGGTGCGGGCATAGCCCACTTTAGTAAAGCAGCGGACTTCTGTTCAGCTCCGGCTGAAGAAGAACAGAAGCCCGGATTTAATTACAGCCCCTTCTTTTCAAACCAGCGGAAAAGCGCGACAGCGGCTATTATCAGAACAACAACCACGATCCAGTGGTTTATGCCCAGGGCATCCGCCAGGGTAACTTTACCCAGATCCCCCCAGGTATAAACCGTGTCCTGCAGGGCCGGATAAAACTCGGCAAAAACGCCTGCTCCGATTACCATTCCCAGAATGCCCCACAAGGCGTCAAACCTTCCTTCTCCAACCGCTCCCAGGGAAGTGCCCGGACAATAGCCCAGCATGCCCCAGCCGATTCCAAACAGCAGTCCGCCCACGATATTGGCTCCCAGAATGGTCGGCTTGATGGAGAGATCTACCACGCCGAAATCATGCAGAAGATATATGCCCACCATGGCCACGATAACCGTGGAAAGCATGAATTTAATAATGGTCATATCCATAAGCCGCAGGGCTCCCAATTGCTTGTCATAGCGGATCACCCTGGCCTTCTGCATCAAAAAACCAAACAACAGACCTGTGACAAGTCCCAGGATTATCAGTTTCATCTGCCACCTCCGTATATGATTCTAGCCATAATAATTCCTGCTACCAGAAAGCAGATCAGGGAGATATAACCACTGACAGAAAGTTGAAGCGTACCGCTCAACCCGTGTCCACTGGGTCAGCCGCCTGCCAGTCTGGCTCCGAACATGAGAATAATCCCTCCAAAAACCGCCATGACCGCTCTCTTGGCCGGGGCAGGCCCGAATTTTTCATGCCACATGTCAGGAACCCACTGTTTTTTAAAAGTCGCGGAAGTCTTGGCGGCGATCAGCGAGCCCAGCATAATGCCCACAACAAACATCCACTGCCATTCAATCTTGGGCGCCACCCGGATGAAATAATCCATCTGGGATACTCTTTCAGGCGCAAAAATACTTTCAATTATGCCTGCTGTACGCACAAAACTTGTGGAAGCTCCAAAAAACTTGCCGGCTATCAGCACTGACAGTATCACAACTATCCCGCTCAGTGCTCCTGCCACATACGGACTCCATGCCTTGTCATTTTGCATATGGTTCTCCTTTTTAGAGTTACTGGGTTTATAGAACGCTTATCAAAAAATGCGGGGGTTGCCGCATTCAGCCATGTTTATATTAAATATTACCCGCACAGATTAAGTTTTGGCAAATATTTATTTCAAAAAAAATAACCCGGTTTGAATAGTTGTAAAGTTTTTCAGCCGGCAAATTTTTGCAGGCATGCAACTACTTTTTAATCTATTGATCCAGTCAGTTGACCGGAGTACAACCTTGCGTTATTTCAGGTTTTCAGCAGATACTGCTGCGGACAACTACACCCTGATCAAAAGGAATCAGTAATGTTTTTTTTGGATTGCTCATTCAAAAATCACCCATGGAAAGACTTGTTGAGCATTATGAAAAAATTCAGCAGTCAGTTGATATTATTAATGAGTCCCTGGAATGTTACATCAGCGGAGGGCAGTGTGTTGAGTTCAAGACCCTGCAGAACAATCTTAACGAACTTGAATCCCAGGCCGACAAAATCATCCGCTCTATTCGCAATCACTTGCCCAGAAGCCTGTTCATGCCCGTGGACAAAGTAATCTTTCTAAGTTATACAAGCGCCCAGGATGACATCCTGGACTCGGCCCAGGACGCCCTTAACTGGCTGTCCATGAAGAACATGGTCATACCTGAAAAGTTCCAGAAGGAACTCATCTACATGCTTGATGATGTGGGCAACATGATTTATCTTCTGGGTCCGGCTCTGAAAAACACCATATCTCTGGTCCACCTGGATAATCTGGACCGGGAAGGAACCAAAGAACAATACCGGAAAATCAGGGATAAAAAACACCATATATTCAAAAGCAAAAATCAGCTTATCGGCAGGATATATCGCTCTGACCTTGAGTTCAAAGAAATTTACCAGCTCATCCACTTTACTGAAAATATGTATACCATGTGTCACAGTTGCAGCAAATGCGTAGAGATCTTACGTTCCATGATTGCCAGATAAACGGGTTTTTATTCTCAAATATCCGTTACAACAGCCAGTTAAATTTTTTATCTTCAAGTTGAACTTTAAAGTCCCAAGTTTTCAAGGCTTTCAGCCGTAATTTTAATCCCCTTCCTTAGAACCGGAAGGCAAAACATTGAGGTAAATATGGATATCACCAGCAGCAGAAAGGACAAGGCCCTGATAATTACCGCAGCCGGCAGGCTGGACACTACCACAGCGTCTGATTTTGAATCAAAATGCCTGGAAATTATTTCCCCTGATGATAAAAATATTATCATTGATCTCCAGGGAGTCGAGTACATCAGCAGCGCGGGCCTTAGAAGCATATTGTCAGTGGGTAAAAAAATAAGGTCTGACGGCGGCAATCTGGCATTCTGCAATTTAAAGGGTATGGTCCAGGAAGTTTTTGAGATATCCGGATTCTCATCAATTTTCACTATCCATGACACCATGGAGCAGGCCCTTGAAGCAGCCTGAGCCAGGTGAGTTTACCTGGATTCAGCTCACAGGCGAAAAAGCCAGCCTGCCAGGTTTTCAGGATTTCATCCTGAAGCAGGCCAAAGGGTTTGAAATACCGCCTGCTGTTACCGGAAAAATTGAGCTTATACTCGAGGAAGTCCTGCTCAATATTATTAACTATGCTTACACCGGAAACAATCCAGGAATAATCAGGGCCGGCTGCGCTTTCTTTGATAAAAACCGGTTTGTTATCCGGATTATTGATCAGGGCAGACCATTTGATCCTTCTTCCAGTCCGGACCCGGACACAACCCTGTCAGTGGAAGAGCGCGATATCGGGGGACTGGGCATTTATCTGGTGCATAAGTTGTCTGACAAGGTCAGCTATGAGAGGGTTGACGGACAGAATATTCTGGATATCACCTTTAAGGTTTGAGTCCCTGACAAGTCTTTTTTCACAAGCAAGCCTCACTTCAGGTTCCAGGATTTAAAGCATCAAAACTCGGAGGAGGTTTTTCATAATCTTGTCCAATCTCATGAACTGCCGGCCCGGCCCTTTCTTCTTTTTTTTAAGAGTCCTGTTCCTGTCTTGCCTTTTGCTGAGCGTTTCAAGCCTGCCGGTACTTGCTGATGACTTCCGCCTGGCTCTTGTTCAGTCCGTAAAACATCCCGCCCTGGATAGCGTGGCTTCAGGTATTAAAAAATATTTTCATGAACAGGAAATACATCCTGAGTTTATTACTTTTATCAGTGACCATGATTCAGACTCCGAGGATATAAATTCCCAAGACCTGAAACAGATCCGATCATTCAACCCTCACATAATCATAACCATAGGCACTCAGGCTTCACAGCAGGTATCGCGGAGTGTTGACTCAGTTCCCATTATCTTTACAGCCGTTACAGACCCTGTGGGTTCCGGGCTGGTTGAATCCATGGACAAGCCCGGCCCCGGCATAACCGGTTTGACCGACCTGAGTCCTGTGCGGCCCCAGCTGGACATGATCATGAGGCTTCAGCCGCGCATACAGGCTCTGGGCATTGTTTTTTCCGCTTTCGAACAAAACGCGGTAACCCTTAAAAATCATATGAAGCAGGCTGCCAAAAATTATGGCATAAGTATTGTGGAGGCTCCGGTAGAACGCGGTGACAGGGTTTCGGAAAAAACCCTGGATATCCTGGACAGTATTGACGCCCTTTATATCTCTACTGACAATTATGTTGTTGCCCGGGCCGGTGAACTTGCCGGGCTCTGCGCCTCCGCGAAAGTCCCTTTGTACGCGGCGGACCCAGATTCCGTGGCTGCGGGAGCCATGGTGGCTCTGAGCATTGATTATTTCCGGATGGGCCTGCAGACCGGAGCCATGAGCCACCTGGTACTGCGGGGTACTGACCCTGGATCAATACCAGTGGAACAGCCCAGGGAAATGACCATTACTGTCAATGTTCCGGCAGCCCAGTCCATGGGCATTGAACTGCCCATGGACCTTATAATGGCCGCGGACAAATTTCATTCCGGAGTACCCGGTGAAAACCAGGCAGATCAGGGTGTTGACCAGTAATGCGCAAAATCTACCGGATCATATTATTTTCCATCATAATCCTGCTGCTTTCCCAGGCATTCATGATAGTCCTGGTATCCAACTCATTTGAAAAAATTCATCTTTCCTCGGTATTGACCAGCTATTCAGTTCCCCAGAAAGATTTTAACCGCAAAATTGAATCAGGCCTTCGTTTTGGCAAAGAGCTGAAACACCTGCATGGCATGGATACGCTTATCCAGGATTATGCAGGACAATACAGCGACCTGAAAAACATATCCATCTACTCCAGTGAACAGGACCTTCTTTATTCACTCCATGAGCCTTCTCAGGAAACAACTCCTCCGTCAGAACTGGACGTAAAACAGATTGAAGTACCTGATCCTCTCATGGAAGTTGTTGAAACCAGCCAGGCATACCACCTTACGCTTCCTCTGTCTGGCCCTCAGGAAACATGGACGGGAAGCAGTGCTTCCTCGGATCTGGTGGGCAGTTCTGTGTTTTCATTTTACAAGCATGAAATCCGCTCCGGTGTGAGGCAGTTCTGGGAACAGCGAATAATACTGGGAGTGATCATAGCTTCCTGCGCTTCCTTTTTCCTGTTTGTTCTGCTCTACCGGATAAAAGCTCAGGATTTAAGCGTCCTGCGCAGACATATTTTCATCCGGGTCCTGGGGATAATCATTCTGGCTCAGATAGCCTTTGCCGGGATAAATGCCTGGCAGTTTCATCAGGATCACGTCCATGGAGTCAAGGAAAAAATCCTGGCTCAACTGAATCTGCTGCGCTCGGAAATAGAAAGAATTCTGGACAAGGGAATTGGACTGGACCACATCAGCGCGGTGGATGAATTTCTCAAGCAGGTCATGGATATCAATCCGGAAGTTATGTCCCTGAGCATCCGCGACCCCCAGGGACAAATAAAGGCCATGGCTGTAAAGGAGGACCGCGCGCCCTCCCGGTCGACACCGCAAAGAACAGCCGATAAGGAACTGAGTGTAAGCGTTCCTTTGACGCAGGGTGATGAACCCGCTTTTACCGCCGAGATTAAAGCTGACCTGGACAAATCCACACTCCGGGCCATGATCTGGAAACTTCTGCTGGACTCTTTGACCGTAACCCTGATTGCTTCTCTGTTCATTACCGAGCAGATATATTTCTTTATAAGCAGGCTTAGACAAGACAGAACCAGGGATCCAGCCGTAAACGAACCCGGCCGGGCCATGGACAAACTGATGCTGGCCAGGTTCGCGGCCTTTGCCTTCCTCTTTGCCTTTGCCCTGCCCATATCCTTTGTGCCCCTGCAAATGAAGGAGCTGTACACCCCGCTTTTTGGCCTGCCCAGGAACATTGTCCTGGGACTGCCGATTTCCCTGGAAATGCTCTGCGCCCTGGCATCTTCACTGGCGGCCGGAACCCTGGCAGACAAAAAGGACTGGCGCACTCCCTTTGTAGGAGGAATAATTACCACTTCCCTGGGCCTTATTTTCTGCGCCATGGCTTCAACCGGGGGACAGTTCATTCTGGCCAGAGGGGTCTGCGGCCTGGGTTACGGCCTTTCCTGGATGGCCCTGCAAAGCTTTCTGTTCGCGCACGCCACTCCTGCCACCCGGGCCCAGGGCAGTTCTCATTTTGTGGCTGGAATCTTTTCCGGCCATATCTGCGGCACTGCCCTGGGGGCTATTCTGGCTGAGCGCCTGGGTTATTCCCCGGTGTTTATCATAGGTTTTTTTATGGCCTGCGGCTCTTTGCTCTTCTTTTTCATGTTCATGCGAAAGTTAACAGGCCCTCATCACAGTCCTGCGGCAGCCAAGCCCGTCCAGGCCGGAGCCGTGCGCCGCTATTTCATGGACCGCAATGCCTCGGCCCTGATGTTTTTCTGCGTGATCCCCTTCTCCATCTGCCAGGTTGGACTGCTGTTTTTTGCCACTCCCCTGTACCTGAACCAGCTGGGAGTGGATCAGTCTGATATCGGCCGGGTACTGATGATATACGGCCTGTCCGTGGTCTTTCTTGCCCCCCAGCTAAGCAAGATCGTGGACAGACGCAGCCGCAAGAAGCCTTTTATCGTCCTGGGAGGATTGCTGGGAGGTCTGGGACTGAGCCTGCTCTTTTTTCATCAGGGCTTTCCAGCCATAGTCGGGGCTATCTTTTTGCTGGGCCTGGCCAGCAGCATCGGAACCTCGGCCCAGACCGCCTACGCTTTGAAGATGAAGGCCACCAATGAGCTTGGACAGGGCAAGGCCATGGCCATCCAGCGCGGAGCTGATAAACTGGGCCAGATGCTGGGCCCCCTGGCCATGGGCGCGCTCATGTCCGGGGTAAGTATCGCAGGGGGCCTGATGTTCCTGGGATTTGG
>JBKHCI010000026.1:0-18551 GCA_046541915.1 Desulfonatronovibrio sp.
TTGCGGCCCTTTTGTCAAACCCCGAAACCTGCATAAGCAATAAGATTAAAAATACCAACTTCACGGATCCAGGATCACAGGTACTGTACTGTTTGCAATTAATATCTTGTCTCCCGGTATATTTGGTGTTATTGGTCTAGTTACCAGACTGTTAACTTTTTAATTCAGTTGTCAATCGTAATAACAGGAGGTTTTAAGATGAAAGTTTGGATGATATTTCCTCTGATGGCCATGTTACTGTTTGTGGGATGCGCTGAAAGCAAACACACTGTAGGCGGCGCAGCCCTTGGAGGGGTTGCCGGAGGTGTGCTCGGTTCTCAGATTGGAGGGGGAACCGGCAGAACAGCTGCCATTATAGGCGGGACACTGGCCGGGGCGGCTCTGGGCGGATATATGGGTGGATATCTGGACCGCATGGACCAGATGGACAAGAAAAATTTGAATCATACTCTGGAAACCACCCCATCCAGAGAGACAACCCAATGGGAAAATCCTGATACCAATACAGCTTATGCTGTAACTCCTACTGAGACCTACCAGCAGGCTGAAAGCGGCAGATACTGCCGTGAATACACCACAGAGGTCATTATCGGCGGCGAGGTGGAAAAAGCCTATGGCACTGCCTGCCGCAGAGATGACGGGGCTTGGGAGATTGTTAAATAGTTTTCATCCGGAAACGGTTCTTTTTACTTTTTGCGGTGTCAATCTGCAGGGTTATTCGTCAACGTATTAAGATACGCCTCCTCATAATTCCCCCCTTTCCTTGCCAAAAGAAAAAACTCCTCGTTTCCGGAAAGAAAGCCGATATTTTCAACATCCGGAAAGGAAGACTTTCCGGATGGAAACTAAATAGTTGTCATTGGCAAGGCCGGCTGATCAAAAAAAACAGATCGGATTTTCAGAGTTTTAAATTATATTGAAATGATTTAGGGTTATTTGCCTGAGGCCGGATTTATCCGGCCTTTTTTTAATTGGCATCTTCCAGGAGGATGATGTAACCAGCTGCAACAAGTTATGCATAAAAGCAAAGTCAAAGATGCTGAAAAGTAACCAGGATTTGGTTATTTTTAAAACATAGTAAAATTGTTCTTGTTTACGCTTCATGTTTTTTGTATTTGAAGGCATAAGAGTATTGATATTCCTTGGAAATTAAGACCTGAGTCATCAATCAGCATGTTTTTAACAAAAATTTTGATCCGGGAGTTATGACTATGGAAGAACGAGTATACAGGGTCTTGTATATAGAAGACAATCCAGTGGACATCCGTTATTTTCAGGAGATAGCCAAAGAATTAAGGGATATTGAACTGGAGATTGTTACGGCTACTACCCTTTCCCGGGGCAAGGAACTCCTGAACACCACCAAGTTTGATCTGATTGTATCTGATCTGGGACTTCCCGACAGCATGGGGCTGTATACTGTTAAGCAGATATTAAATGAATATCCCGGTCTACCGGTTATAGTAATGACCAGCATCAATGACGAACAATTAGGCGTTAAAGCGATCAGGATGGGCGCTCAGGATTACCTGCCCAAGGGAAATTTTGACAGCGGGCTGCTGGCCAGGGCCATAAAATATTCAGTGGAAAGAAGTGTATATCGTGCCGGCCTGTTTTCTTCTGGTCAGGCTAAATTTCAGGCTTTAATGAACAATATTGAAAAAGGAGCAGCCTTTTTTGATAAAGATCTGGTTATGCAGCAGTCAAACCAGGTCTTTGAAGATATTTTTGAGCGGGCACGAAAAGGTTTAAGTCTGGAAGTAATAGCAGGGCCTGAGCTGGCTGAAGCTGCCAGAACAGCATTTTCCGGCCGGGATGATCCAGTAGACTGCGGTATTGAAGGTGTTGCCGGTTCAGGATTTATTGGGGCATTGCGTTTTGTTCCAGTAAAGGACCAGGCCGGGAATGTTCTTGGGGTGTTGTGCCTTACCTTTGAAAAGCCGACAGTAAGGCCTTTGATTGATCTGTACAGAGAATAGCCCGGATGCTGACGGTCTGTATGTTTCAACAGTTATATATTGTTATCAATTACTTAAGGAGATAATTTGGACCAGGACAAGGGACGTATTTTTGAAGATTGGGCGGCCCGGATTCAGGAAGTATCCAACTTTCTGGATACAGTTATCACTGATAAGGAACAGGATTTTCTGGATCTGGGCCAGGGGCTGCACGACATTTCCTCCAGGTCCGGAAATCTTTCGGCCCAGGCCGATGAGATGACCGCCCTGACCAGTGGAGAAAGGATTGTTGAAGCGCAGCAGAGTCTTGCCGACAAACTGGAAGATATTACAGTATTTTGCGATGTTAGCTGGGGAGAGAAAAGCGTGGAGCTTCTGGGGGGCGTGCTTGAGCAAAGCAAAACCCTGTCCCTGCAGATGAATGATTTTAAAAAAATTGTCCGTACGCTCAATGTGCTGAGCTTTACCACCAGGATTGAAAGCGCCCGGCTGGGAGATATTGGGCGGGGATTTATGACTCTGGCTGATGATGTAGAGGCCCTGGGGCGCAAAATGGTTGGTCACTGGCAAAGGATATTGGATGAAGCCACAAATCTTTACGATCTGGTTGAATCGGCAAAATCCAGGGTTGAAGTGCTGATAAAGGATCAAAAAACAGGAGTGGCCCGGGTACTTGAAGGGATCAACTCCAATTTGGCCGCGCTTGATCAGGTCAGACAGACTTCAGAACAGGCTGCAAAAGATCTGTCTGCAAGGGCGGGAGAAATCGCATCCCATATCAGGGAGATGGTTTCTTCCATGCAGTTTCACGATATAACCAGGCAGATAGTTGAGCATGTTCAGCAAACTCTGAATGAAGTGCTTAATCTCATCAAAGAAAATGGCCAAATCTCAGGAGAAATGGATGAGGATAAATCTCTAAAGCAGCTGGCGGGATGGATTAATAAAGTTTGCGCGTTGCAGATTCACCAGATGGATCAGGCCGGCAAATCATTTTTCGACGCTGTGGAAAATTTAAAGACCAATCTTGATTCCATAGCCGCGAATATAGAACAGATGATGGATGGCCTGAAGGTCTCCCTGGGTAAAGGTGAGGATGAACAGCAAAATGTTTTAGGCAGAATCGGTCAAAAGATTTCTCAAGTCAAATCCAGCATTGAGAGTTTCGCGGGGCAGAGCAGGGAAATCGGGGATATAATGCAGACAGTGGGAGGAAGTGTTTCTCAGATGTCATCCTTTGTAAACGATATTGAGGAGGTGGGTTCAGAGATTGAACTCATCGCTCTAAACGCCAGTGTCAGGGCGGCTCATACAGGCTCAGAGGGCATGGCCCTGGGTGTGGTGGCAGTAGCAATACAGCAACTTTCAGGTAATGCCAGGGAAAAAACCGGGGCTGTGACCAGTACCCTGAATAAAATTTCAGAAGACGCAGCCACTCTTCAGGAATTGACCTCTAAGGCTGTGGATTTCAGTGGTTTTGAAACTTTAAGCCTGAAAATTGACAGAACTCTTGAGGAACTTGGCAGTCTGCAGACAGAAACCGAGGAGAAGCTGAGTTCCATACTGAACCAGGGTTCTGATCTGGCCGGGAGCATCCGTTTTCTTTCCAGCAGTCTGGAATTTCATCATGATGTATCCCAGGGTATGGAGCAAGCCAGAAATCTGCTTTCCCGGATAGTCAGCCAGACAGAGGATCAGTTTGATTCAGATTTTGAACATATGGAATGGCCGAAAAATCTCAAAAGGATGTTTGATCGTTATACCATGCAGTCGCAGAGGCTTGTGCATCAAGCCCAGCTGGAGACAGGAGAAGCAGAGCCTGTTGAACAGGAAGGGCCTGATGACGATTCTCTGGATGATAATATTGAGTTGTTCTAACTGGTTTTTATCCGGGCGGGGCTGAATCCAGGGCAAACTCTGATCCTGTCTCCGAAATCCTTGAACTTTTGTATCTGTTCACCATATTTTTTATCCTGGAGCCAATCCGGTTTTCTTATGTTGCAAAACTCCCTGTCGCGGTTCCGTAAGACAAAACCATTTTATTTTTGGTTTGCAAAGCAAGTACTGGTTTTGTCTAACGGAACCGTCGCCGGTCAAACATTGCAACATTGCGAAACCAGGACAGGCTCCAGTCTTTTGAGGTGAATTATAAATTGTGCTGAATAGTTACGAACTTTTTTTGCTCTTTATCAGGCACTCACTTGAGAGCATATTTTCAGGCATGAGCTGTTATCCGCAACTCAAGAGAGTGCCGGGCTGACACCTGGAATTTTTGAACAGCCTGCCTGATAAGGATTTTTTCAACACGCTGTTAAAGCGTGGTTCCTTACGAATCATAAACATGAAAGGAGCCTGATATGGCTGACATAGAGGTCAAAACCGACGGCACCGGAATACTGATTGTCCTTAAAGGAGATTTTGACATTGAGAGCGCTTCAGAGTTGCACCGGACTGTGCTGGACGCAACTCAAAAGTATGATGTCCTTCACATAGATTTGAAAGAGGTAGGCAGGGTGGATCTTTCTTTTTTTCAGATAGTGTGCTCGCTTTACAAGGAAGCAGTAAGAGAAGGGAAGAAACTCGTCTTTGACCCGATTCCTGCCAAAATTGTGACCAAAGCAGAAAAAATGGGATTCACCGAAGAATACACCGGTGGGTATTTCTGGAAGGGAGAAGTTAATGCCTAAAAAAATTATGACTGTGGATGATTCGGCAAGTGTGCGCCAGATGGTTAGTTTTACCCTTAAGGAAGCAGGCTATGAGGTGGTTGAAGCGGTTGATGGAAAGGACGCCCTTGGAAAACTTTCATCGCCGGTGAACATGATAATTACAGACCTGAATATGCCGAACATGGATGGTCTGGAACTTATACGTCAGGTCCGGGCCAAGGATGGATTCAAGTTTATTCCGATTATCATGCTGACTACCGAGTCTCAGGGAGAAAAAAAACAGGAAGGAAAGCAGGCCGGAGCTACCGGCTGGATAGTAAAGCCCTTCAAGCCGGAGCAGTTGCTGGCAGTGGTAAAGAAAGTTCTTGGCTGAACTGTTTGATTTTTACAAATAATATGCCCCCAGGAGGCAGGAATGTCTATCGCTGACCAGGGCCGTCAGGCTTACATTGTAGAGGCTGCAGAGCTTCTTGACGAACTTGAGCAGGCTCTTCTGGATCTGGAAGAGACTCCGGATGATCAGGAGTTGATCAACCGGGTTTTCCGGTCCATGCATACCATTAAAGGGTCTGGCTCCATGTTTGGTTTTGATGAGATTGCTTCATTTACCCATGAAGTGGAAACAGTCATGGATCAGGTTCGAAGCGGCGATGTGAAACTTACCCCGGATCTCATTGATAATCTGTTTAAGTCCAGGGACCTGATAAGAGACATGCTGGAAGACACGGGTGAAAACCGCGCGCAGCGTTCAAAAGAGATTGTTGATTCCCTGAAAACGATTGTTGCTCCGGCTTCTTCTCAGAAAAATTCTGAACAGGCCGCAGTCCCTGATCAGGACGTATCAGACGCGGATGATGCGCAGGGCGATGATCTGGTTACCTTCCGCATTAAATTCAAGCCGTCACAGAACATTTTTTTTACCGGGGCCAAGCCGCTGGTCCTGCTGGACGAACTTTTTGAGATGGGTATCTGTGAGGTCAAATCCGGTGTGCCCAAGGACAGTCCATTGTGTAAGATTATTGCCAGGACTGACTCCATTCCTGAAATATCAGAAATGAATCCAGAAACGTGCTATACATGGTGGGACATTATCCTGACCACCAACCGGGACGAAAACGCCATCAGGGATATCTTCATCTTTGTGGAGGATGACTGTGAATTAAGCATTGAAAAACTCGCTTCCGCAGGAGAAATTGATACAGAAGAGGCCCATAACAAGCTTGGAGAAATCCTGGTCCAGAGAGGGGCCCTGACCGCCCGGGATATTGACGAAGTATTAAAGCTGCAGGAGAGAATAGGGCGTATTCTGGTTCAAAGCGGAAAGGTATCTCCCCAGGAAGTGGCCTCGGCCCTGGCTGAGCAGGAAGTAGTTCAAAAGGCCGGAGAGCGCAGGAAAACAAAGACAGAGGTTTCCAGCATCAGGGTTGATTCCCTGAAACTGGATAATCTGGTGGATCTGGTGGGCGAGCTGGTCATAGCCCAGGCCAGGCTCAACCAGCTGGTGTCTGAATTGAACTCTACCTCACTTCAAACTCTGGCTGAAGAGATGGAAAGGCTTTCAGACTCATTAAGAGACAGTACTCTGGGGATCCGGATGATGCCCATAGGGGCCACATTCAGCAAGTTTACCAGACTGGTCAGGGATTTGTCCAAGGATCTGAACAAGGAGATTCGTCTTGAAACCAGGGGAGCCGACACTGAACTGGACAAGACTGTCATAGAACGGCTCAATGATCCTCTGGTACATCTTTTGCGCAACAGTATAGATCATGGAATAGAAGAACCTGAAACCAGAGCACAGGCGGGAAAGCCAAGACAGGGAACCATTATTTTGTCCGCGGCTCACGCGGGCGGAGAAGTGATCATTGAAATTGTTGATGATGGCAAGGGCCTGGATCCTGATGTGCTGCGTAAAAAGGCCGTGGAAAAAGGACTGATTAACGCTGATTCCGATTTATCCGATTTCGCCGTGCAGCAGCTGATTTTTGAGCCGGGCTTTTCCACTGCCGGAAAAGTAACCGGAGTGTCCGGGCGCGGGGTGGGCATGGATGTGGTCAAAAGAGGTATTGAAGCTCTTCGGGGAAATATTTTTCTGGAGAGTAAAAAAGGCCAGGGCACCAAGGTATCCATCAAGCTTCCTTTAACCCTTGCGATTATTGACGGGCTTCAGATCATGATTGGTCATGATAATCTGGTAATCCCTCTGTCAGTTGTGGAAGAATGTGTGGAGCTTAAATCCGATAATAAAAATAAGGAAGCCAAAAGCGTGATCAATCTTCGAGGGGAAATCGTGCCGTATATCCGCCTGGGGGACTGGTTCAGCATCCCCACCCAGGGACTTGATATCGAGCAGATTGTCATCGTGAATGTGGATAAGCAGAGAGTGGGCCTGGTAGTAGACAAGGTTGTCGGTCAGCATCAGACAGTAATCAAGAGTCTGGGGCAGGTTTATCAGAATGTCAGGGGCGTGTCCGGAGCCACAGTGCGCGGAGACGGCAGTATGGCACTGATCCTGGATGTGCCTGACCTGGTCCAGGATGTAGCCAGAGAGCAGTAAATTCCAGGTGAAAACAAACAACCGACATGGAGGTCAGATCAGTAGTTTACGCTGAAAGATCTGAGAGCATGTAAATATGTCCAAAAAAATTAAAGTACTGATAGTAGATGATTCGTCCCTGGTCAGACAGACCATGACGGAAATTCTGTCCAGTGATCCTTCCATTGAAGTTATTGGAGCGGCGGTAGACCCGTTTGCCGCGGTGAAGAAAATGGAAGAGCGGGTGCCGGATGTTATTACTCTGGATGTAGAGATGCCGCGTATGGATGGAATTACTTTTCTGCGCAAAATTATGACCCAGCACCCCATTCCTGTGGTCATCTGTTCCACTTTGACCACCCAGGGCGCTGAAACTACCCTTAAAGCCCTGGAATACGGGGCTGTGGAGATTATTGAAAAACCCAAGATGGGAACCAAGCAGTTTCTGGAGGAGTCCAGGGTCAGAATATGTGACGCTGTCAAGGCCGCTTCCCAGGCCAAACTGAAGCATCTATCCAGGTCCACCGTGATCCAGAAAAAAATGACCGCTGATGCTGTGCTGCCTCTGCCAAAGACCAGGGCCATGGCTGAAACCACCGAAAAGATGGTTGTGATCGGTGCTTCTACAGGCGGAACCGAGGCTTTGAGGATACTTCTGGAAGCCATGCCTCTTGACTGTCCTCCCCTGGCTATTGTCCAGCACATGCCTGAAAATTTTACAGCGGCTTTTGCTGCCCGGCTGGATACTATTTGCAGGATTTCCGTTAAAGAAGCCAGAGACGGAGATACAATGCTCAGGGGACACGCCCTGATAGCCCCGGGGAACAAACATATGCTCCTGAAAAGAAGCGGAGCCAGGTATTATGTTCAGGTCAAGGAAGGTCCTCTGGTATCCAGACACCGGCCTTCCGTGGATGTGCTTTTCAGATCAGCAGCCAGATATGCCGGGAGTAATTCCATTGGAGTGATCATGACCGGCATGGGCGATGACGGAGCCAAAGGCCTTGCTGAAATGCGGGAACTTGGCGCCTTTACCATTGCCCAGGATGAAGCCAGCTGTGTGGTTTTCGGAATGCCCAACGAGGCAATTAAAGCCGGTGCTGTTGAAAAGATTGCCCCGCTGCAGGCTATTCCCAGAGAAATTATCAGGGCTGTGACAAGAAAATAACACAGGTATTCAAGCCGGATATGAGTATTGTTCAGTAAGCATGAGGTTTGAGTGAATCACAGGGTGTGGATGGAAATAAGACATAATATCAGGAAATGATTGTGCGGATTCAAGAGAGATGACAACTAACCTTACCAAAAGAATGCTGGCTGAGCGTGATTTTAAAAGACTCAGCCAGTTTATCAGTTCCGAATGCGGGATCAAGGTTCCTCCGACCAAAAAAACCATGCTGGAATCCCGCCTGCAGAAACGATTGAGGGCTTTAGGCATGAGTGATTATAAAGATTATTGTGAATACCTGTTCAGTCTTAAGGGCATGGATATAGAGATGCCTCATCTTCTGGACGCGGTCACCACCAATACCACTCATTTTTTCAGGGAATCCAAGCATTTTGATTATCTCTATAATACAGTGCTTCCTGAATGGTTTGAACAAAACAATCGATATGGAGAGCTGGTACTCTGGAGCGCGGGCTGCTCCACCGGAGAGGAGCCTTATACCCTGGCTATGGTGCTGTCTGAATTTGCTGACCATAATCCGGGATTTTCATTTACAATCGTGGCTACGGACATCAATAACGAAGTGCTGGAAATGGCGCATAAGGCTGTATACCCGGAAGATAAAATTGAGAACATTCCCCCCCTGCTGCGGCGTAAGTATCTTCTGCGAAGCCGGGACCGGAAAATGAAAGTAGTTCGAATCGTTCCTGAACTGCGCAACAAAGTCAGATTCAGAAGGTTGAATTTTATGGGCGAATTCGGATTCAGGGAACCCCTGGATATAATTTTCTGCAGGAATGTAATGATTTACTTTGACCGACCGGTCCAGGAAAAGCTCCTTCAAAAGTTTGTACACCATTTATCCAGGGGGGGGTATATTTTTATCGGTCATTCAGAAAGCCTTTCCGGCATGGACCTTGGCCTGGAGCAGGTCGCTCCCACGGTTTACCGGAAGAAGGACCCGGTCCCGGCTGGTTAACTGCCGCTCTGTCTTGCCGGCTTTCTGCCTCTTTTGGGTCTGCCGGGACGTGATTTCTCATGCTTGGTCTTGGACGAATATTTTCGTTGCCTGGGAGCCAGACCTCCTTCCGTGCCAGCCTGTTTTACAGATATTCTTTTGCCCCGGATCTGATTTCCGTCCATAACCTGGATTACGTTGGCCGCATATTCCTGAGGCACCTCAAAAAAGCTTGAGTGCCTGTCCACTTCAACTTTGCCTATAAGTCTTCCTGGCAGTCCGGTTTCACCGGCAATAGCACCAACTACATCTTTGATGGCTATATCATCTGCTTTGCCGGTATTTACAGTCAGTCTGACCATGCCCGGTTGAGTGCCTGAGTCGTCAAAATCTTTGATTTGTTCTACTGCTGGTTTTTCCTGTCCAGGACCCATGAGCATCTTCAAAAGGGCTGCGGCCAGTTCCAGGGAGGAAGATTCTTCTTCCCTGTCAATGAAATCTTCAACCAGCCGCAGTTGTTTTTCCAGGTCTCCCTTGGCAATGGTTTCTTTTACCAGCCCCATAAATTTATCTGATCTGGCCTGTTCCACATCACCAATGCTGGGAACTCTCTGCTGGGAAATCTTGGACTTGGTGAATCGCTGGATATCTCGCAGTTTATACATTTCCTTACCGGACACAAAGGTAAAGGCCCGGCCCGATCTGCCAGCGCGTCCGGTTCTTCCAATGCGGTGCACGTAATACTCAAGGTCATTGGGAATATCATAGTTAAAAACCGCTTCAATATCATCCACGTCGATGCCTCTGGCAGCCACGTCAGTGGCAACCAGAATTTCTGTGTTGCCGGAACGAAATCCTGCCATGACCCGGTCACGCTGGCTCTGGTTCAGATCACCGTGCAGGCCGTCGGCCAGATATCCTCTGGCCTGAAGATGTCTTACGATTTGATCCACCCCGCGTTTGGTGTTGGAAAACACTATGGACAGCTTGGGGTTATAGTAGTCAATGATGCGGCAAAGAGCTTCCAGACGGTTGCCCCGGTGTACCTCAAAGAATATCTGTTCAGTACCGGGAACAGTCAGGACTTTCCTGGAAACCTTGGCAATGGTGGGGTCGGTGAGAAACTTTTCTGCCAGGCGCATGATTGCGGGGGGCATGGTGGCGGAAAAGAAGATGGTCTGTCTGTTGGCCGGAGTTGTCTTCAGGATACGTTCGATGTCTTCTCTGAAACCCATGTCCAGCATCTCATCCGCTTCGTCAAGGACGGCGAACTGGAGCTGGTTGAGCTTAAGGGTTTTCCTGGACATATGGTCCATGACCCGGCCAGGAGTGCCTATAACTATCTGGACCCCCTGGCGAAGGGCCTTGATCTGGCGGTCAATGGGCTGACCCCCATAAACCGGCAGAACACTTAGCCCCTGAAAAAATTTGCCCAGAGCATTGATCTCTTCGGCGACCTGGATGGCCAGTTCCCTGGTTGGACAGAGCACAATAGCCTGAACATATCTTTTGGCGGGGTCAATTTTTTCCAGAAGAGGAATGCCAAAAGCAGCTGTTTTACCAGTACCGGTCTGAGCCTGGCCGATTATATCGCGGCCCTCAAGGATGGCTGGTATTGAAACCGCCTGAATGGGCGAAGCTTCTTCAAAGCCCATTTCTTCAATGCCTTTAAGTGTTTCCGGGGATAGGTTTAAATCTTCGAATTTTAATGTATTCATTAACTGTTTCCTGAATGTTTAAGAGTGTGAAAAATTGTTGAAAATAAAAATAAAATATCCCCTCTGGCTCGACAAAGAGATATTATTGCAGCAGTTATTAGGTAGGGGGGATAAGCTGATCAGAAGAAAAATTTAAACGCGGAAGCTAGGGATTCACGGCTTGTGAAATGAACATTCTGAGATCGTCTGGACCCAGTCCGGGCAGGGCAATGGCTTCCTTGGGACAGGTAGCCTGACATACTCCGCAGCCATGGCATCTGGCCGGCTCAACCCAGACCACTTTTTTCCCGGGCCTCTGGCGGCTGTTGATTACTTTAAGGGCTTCAGCAGGACATGCATCAACACAAAGGCCGCAACCATCACAACGATCCCGGTTGACATGGATGACTACCGGCAATTCCGGAAAACTTTCATTGTTGACAAAATTCATTTTTTATTTTCCTTATGAAATATCTTTCAGGAAATTCAATAATACCATGAAACCTGTTTGGCAAGGAGATTTTTTTTGATGATTAAATATTCACTTTTAATTAAGTAGAGAAAGACATGAAACAAAAAGACCGTGAAAAAATTCTTGTTGAGTTGTTTGAAGGCAGTGATTGGAAAGAAAAGTACCAGGACCAGATTCCTCCAGATGAAAATGGCATTCTTTACAAGTGGAGCGCTGATGAAGCAGATTATGCTTCTCCTTTTTTTTCCAAGGCGGGAAAGGGTATCCTGACTGAGGAAACCTGCGTGGCTAAAAGAAGTTTGTATCTCGGCCGAGAGTCTGATAATTGTCTTTATCTGTATGTCTGTGAACGGGAAAAAGACAGCTTTCGCAAGGAGATTCCTGATATGGCCAGGGAATTTGCCTCCATGATGAAAGTGGACAATATCATGAAAAACAAAGATTAAAGATAGGTCCTTGCGCCTACAAATCTTGATCTGAAATATGGGTTGGAAAGGTGTTCCGTGCTGACCCTGCGTCCGCTGGCAGGCGCGTGAATGAATTTGCCCTGGCCGATATATATCCCCACGTGGGAAACTTGTCCTCTGTTTCTGGTGTCAAAGAACACAAGATCTCCTTTCTGAACGGAATTAATGTGAATATCCCGACCCGCCTGAAATTGATGGCGTGAAACCCGGGGCAGGTTCAGACCGTTCTGTCTGTAAACAACCATGGTCAATCCGCTGCAGTCAAAGCCTGATGTTTCTGAAGTTCCTCCCCACTGATAAGGGATGCCGATAAAGCCGTGGGCTGTTTTGACGATTTTATCCCGGACATGATCCTTGCCCATTACGGATATGCGGGATGCTGAATAGCTCTCAGGCACGACTACGAAAAAAAGCTGAATAAAGCCCCTGTCCTGAAGCAGTTCAGCATTCTGTCTGGCATCGTGGTAGGAAGGATAGTTGCCGAAACGAACCTTGTACAGGTTGTCCCGGTCTTTGAAGTAATACGCTTCCAGGCCAAGATCCTGAAGGCTGCCCATGAGTCTGACCGCGTTAGCCAGCATAGAAAAAGCCCCGACCTGGATACTGTATTCCATCCTGGATAATTTCGATTCAGACGCAGGTCCGGCTCCAGGCTTTTGCGGTCCTGGCTGATGGGCGCAGCCCGCAAGAGCGGCCATCAAAAATAATATGATAATTATCCGCGTGGGTTTGAACATTCAGGTGAACCAGCCATATTTATGAAAATTTTTTGCAAGTATTCACTGCAGTCACCGGCCAGCCCTGGATTCATGTGTTGGCCGATGACTGCAGTTTATCACTCAAACCTTCCCCCCTCAAGTGTTTTGCTGTTAATTTCACTAAAATTATTGACTAGAGAGTGTTGATAAGTTTAACCAATAATGCGTAAATGAATTGTAACTATTCAACACAACCATCCGTCAGCCGGAGTCATGCGCATGAAAGTAATTTCCTTTGCCAATTATAAAGGCGGAGTGGGAAAGACCACGAGTGTGATCAATACTGCTCAGGTCCTGGTTGAAAACAAGTTCAAGATCATGGTGGTTGATCTGGATCCTCAGGGTAATTCAACCTTTACCCTGGGCGGGAAAAATCCCTTTGAACATGCCAGGACAATTGGTGATCTTTTGTCCAGCAAGGATCTGACAGCAAATGACTGTCTGGTTAAAACTCCGGTTGGAATCGATCTTCTGCCCGCAAACCTTGAAACTTATTCCCTGGTTTCAACTCTGCCCCTCAACTCAGCCAAAAGAATATACGGTCTTAAGAATAAATTGCATGACCTTAAAGATGAGTATGACTTCATCCTGATTGACTGTCCGCCCCAGATAGAAGGCACGCTTATAACCAACGCTATTGCCGCATCTGATTATTATATCCTGCCCATAGAAGGCGAATCCGTATACGCCCTTCAGGGAGTGGATCATCTGATACAGGCCATTGATCTTATCAGAGAGGATACAGGTTCAAAAATCAGACTTCTTGGAGCATTGGTAACCATGGTTGACATGCGAACCAGAGCAGGAAGAGTGGTAAAGGATGCTATTGACAAGTATTTCGCGGACATGGTTTTTAATACAGTAATTCGAAGAAATACCACGATTAACAAGGCCAATTTAAACAGTAAATGCGTGTGTGAGTTTGATCCCGGGTCTCTGGGATGCGTGGATTACCGTTCTTTTGCCCGGGAAATGGTCCAGAGGATAAATGATAAGATTGTCTGATCATCCGGCGCATGAAGCATTGTTCCTGAAATATCTGCGCGCTGGAAATAATCATTAATACATTGTTGAAGGATTTGAAATGCCTAAACAAAAAACCAGAACCAAAACAGGAAATAAGGGAAACCAGGCCTTGCAGAGTCTTTTGAATGACCAGGCTGAAGCCAGAATGAAAAAGGAAATCAGCATTTCCAGAAGCAAATCCGGCACAAAAGATCGGGGTGCCTCAGGAAAGTCAGAAAATAAACCAGACAGCACAACTGCCGGGTCAGCCTCCAGGCTTGAGTCCCAAAGCCAGGCCAGGGATGCGGGACTCAAAATGCAGCCGACCATGAAGGAAACAAAGGCTCAGCTGATAGAGCGCATGAACAGGATTCTTCAGCAGTTCCACAAGCTGGAAGCCAGCCTTGAACAAAAAGACCTGGAAAGAGAAAATGTTGAAAAAGATATGGAAAAAATGGCTTCCGAACTTCAGAAATTAAGCAATGGAAAGGACTCTTTAAAAGAACAGAATATTCAGAAAGACAAACTTCTAAGGACTGCTGATGATAAAATAAATCAACTTGAAAAGACAGTACAAAGTTTTGAAAAGCAGGTTCGCGATCTCAAGTCCAGCCTCATGGATATGGAAAATCAGGTCAAAGAACTTGTTTCCACGAAAGAAAAACTTGACAGGGATTGTGCAGAGAAAGAAGAAGCAATAAGAATTTTAAAGCAGGAAGTACAAAGGCTGGAAAAAGAAGATCAGAATAAAGGTGATAAGGCTGCGGGTGAAGATCATGAAACGTCAGCTGATCACGTATATACGGACGCAAGTGCCTGGCGGGCCAGGGCGGATGAGTTGTGGAATGGTTCAAGTTACCTGATTCCCCAAAAAGCGCTGTATTATCTTAACGCGGCCCTGGATCTAAGGCCTGACTGGCCTGAAGCCCTTAACGACAGAGGGCTGGCCAGCCTTGATGAAGGCCGGCTGGATGACGCTATTGAAGATTTTACCACTGCTGTCGCCCTTAAAAATCAATTCGCAGAGGCATATCATAACAGAGGAGTGGCTCTTTTACGGGCAGGAAAAAAGTTTGCGGCAAAAAAAGATTTTCAGACTGCAGCCAGGTATGGTCTGGAAGATGATGAGGATGTTCTGCAGTCTGCAGGGGCTTGAATCTGAATTGGTGAAGCAAGATTCCAGGGAAGACTCCAGTCCTTTGATTTGAGCCATAACAGGCTGCCCCAAATCTCCCAATTGGCTTTGTCGCTGCAAAAAGTTCAAACTCTTACGTATCATAAATACGCTGCGACCTTGAACTTTTTTTGTTCCTTGCACTTGAAATTTTTGAACAGCCTGCCTAATAAGGACTTTTTCAACAAGCTGATAGGCTGCAAAGAACAGGTACTGAAAAAAGGGAGGAGAGATGATAATAAAGATTGTCTACTATTCAATGTATGGCCATGTTCACAGTATGGCACAGGCCGTGGCTGAAGGAGTATCGGATGTCCCGGACGCGCGGGTCGATTTGCGCAGGGTTCCTGAAACACTGTCCAGCGAAGTCCTGGAAAAAATGGGGGCTTTAGAAGCCGGAGAAAAGCTTAAACACGTGCAGATATGCTCGGTTGACGAACTGAATGAGGCTTCTGCCATAATATTTGGGACGCCTACCAGGTTCGGTAATATGTGCGGGCAGATGCGCCAGTTTCTGGATGCCACAGGTAATCTTTGGGCAACCGGGGCTCTTATCGGCAAGGTGGGCAGCGTATTTACCAGTTCAGCTACTCAGCACGGTGGACAGGAATCAACCATATTGAGTTTTCACACCACACTTCTGCATCATGGTATGATCGTAGTGGGACTGCCTTATTCTTTTCAGGGGCAAACGATTATTGATGAGGTGAGTGGCGGGTCCCCATACGGCGCCTCCACCATCGCCGGAGGAGAGGGTCAGCGAATGCCCAGTAAAAACGAACTTGACGCGGCCCGTTATCAGGGAAGGCATGTGGCATCCATTGCAGCCAGGCTCGGATAAGCCAGAAAATAATTGCACTTGGGTCTGGTTTTGCCTTAGCAGACAATCCCAAATTTTTCAATTTTGCTCTTTATCCGGCACCCACTTGAGTGGGTATTGTCCCGGCATAAGTCTTGATTGGCAACTCAAGTGAGTGCCGGACTGTCCCTTGGAATTTCTGAACAGCCAGTTGAACAGGATATTTCTCAATAAGCTGTTAGAATTAAAGCTAATTTTTTTGAAAAGAGGCGCGGCCTAAAAGCCGTGCCTCTTTTTGCGTTTATCCTTCACTGTCAGCATTTTGCAACGCGTCCAGCAGACTTATGGTCAGGTTGAGAAAGTCAGCTTCAGTGATGATTCCCACCAGCTTGCCGGAATTTACTACTGGAAGGCAGCCAAATTTATTCTCCAGGAGCAGGCTGGCTGCGTCTTTTAAGGAATCATCAGGAGAAACCGTTTTTACCTGGGTATTCATGATTTCCATGACCGGAATCCCCAGGTCAAGTTCCTCCTGGGTCTGTCTGTCCAGATCAGCCAGCCTGGAAACTGTAGCGCCGAGGATGTCTCTGTGAGTCAACAGTCCGATAAAGTTCATGTCCTCACTGACTATGGGGATATGCCTGATTCTGGCGAGGTTCATCACTGATCTCGCCAGGGCCAGATTATCTGTTTCCTTGAGGGTGAAAATATCCCTGGTCATGATGTCATTTACTTTGAGCATGATGTCACCTTTTTTTAAGTTAGTTTTTTTGTAACTATTCAGCACATACGGCATATGGCTATTCAACTGCACTGGATTCCGGCTTTCGCCGGAATGACGGGAAAAGGGCAACCGGCTGCTTTAACCGTCACCCCGGTCCCGGATCAACTTCAGGATGGCGGATCCGGGGTCCAGATTTTCTTATTCGATCTTGCTGAATAGATACGTTTTTTTAAGATTACACGCAGAATTTTAATCAGTCAATAAAAGTTAAAGATTATTCACGCCGGCCTGTTCTGGTGCAAAGGCCCTTCAAAGAATAAATGGACAAGGCCATAAAAAGTTTTTATGGGACTTGTGCTTTTATTAAGGCTTGGCATGTTTTTTATCCGGAAATGGTTTTAACAGACTGCCCAAAATCTTCCAATTGGCTTTGTGGCTGCAAAAAGTTTAAACTCTTACGTATCCTAAATACGCCCCAATGAAACGAAAGAAGATTGCACTGGGTAAACTGCGGCCTTGAACTTTTTCCCTCCTTGCCCTTGGAATTTTTGAACAGTCTGCTGGATAAGGACTTTTTCAGCAAGCTGCTAAGATTATAAAAATTTGCGTGAACCTGAAGAAGGGAGAGTTCTAAGTTGGCCATAGACCCTAGAAGAATCAGAGAAAGAATGGTTCGATCCCAGATAGAAGCCAGAGGCATTACTGACCAGGAAGTGCTCAGGGCCATGCGCCGGATACCCAGACATTTGTTTGTGGATGAGGCGCTTCAGGCCCAGGCCTATGAGGATCACGCCCTGCCTATTGGTCACGGTCAGACAATTTCTCAGCCGTATATTGTCGCCCTTATGAGCAGCATACTTAAAGTGCAGCCGGGTATGAAAGTTCTGGAAATCGGCACTGGCTCAGGTTATCAGGCTGCTGTGCTGGCTGAAATGGGGGCAGATGTATACACTGTGGAGCGAATCAAACCCTTATACCAGAAAGCCAGAAAGTTGTTTTCTACTCTGGGATATCACTATGTTAAGACTAAACTGGATGACGGGACAATGGGCTGGCCTGAAAAGGCATTATATGACCGGATTCTGGTTACGGCCGGAGGGCCGGAGATTCCTGATGCTCTGGTTCAGCAACTGGCTGATCCAGGAATCATAGTGATCCCGGTGGGGGAGACCAGAAGAAACCAGACTCTGATGCGTTTGACTCTTCATAATGGAGACATCAGCAGGGACAGTCTGGGCAGTGTGGCTTTTGTGGATCTTGTGGGCAAATATGGCTGGTGATTGCTGTGATCTGCTGACAATACGGCAGAATGGAGCAGAAAACTGGCAGCAAGACTTACAGGCAGCAGGCAAACCTCAGCTGTAAAAGTTTCTTCAGCAACCAGACAGTATAGAGAACAGGACGGAGAAAGGGATTTGAAAATATTTCAGAAATGGATGGGTGCCATATGGGACCTGGCAGCCAGGAAAGGGGCGGAAAGAGTTCTGGTCATGGTGGCCTTTGCTGAATCCATCTTTTTTCCCATTCCACAGGATCTGCTGCTTATTCCCATGGGGCTTTCCAGGCCCAGCAAGGTTTTTCGCCTGGCCGGCCTGTGTCTGGGAGCGTCAGTTCTGGGAGGTATAGCAGGTTATTTCATCGGTCTTTTTTTTATGGAGGTAATTGGTATGGCCATAATTAATTTTTATGGCTTTGCTGATCAGTATCTGACAATTCAGCAGTGGTATGACCGTTATGATGCCTGGGCTGTGGCAGTAGCCGGAATAAGTCCTGTACCGTACAAGGTCTGCACGCTTACAGCCGGGGCTTTCCGGATTAACCTGGCTGTGTTTATTGTAGCTTCGGTTTTGAGCCGCGGATTCAGATTTTTCCTTATTGCCGCGCTAATCTACTGGCAGGGAGAAAGAGCCCGGATTTTTCTGGAAAAAAGGCTTGATCTGGTGGTAAGTATTACCCTGATTCTGGTGATTCTTGGATTTGTAGCCATAAAATTTATCTAAACTGGATTTCGCCCGCGATCAGGTATTCAGGGCAGGATTTACAGAGAACACGGAGTAAGTGAATCAAAACCTGGATGATCTTGGCCTGGCTCTATGTTTTCGGTACTAATATTGTAACTATTCAGCACAATTTATAATTCACCTCAAAAGACTGGAGCCTGTCCTG
>JBKHCI010000027.1:0-18489 GCA_046541915.1 Desulfonatronovibrio sp.
GCCTGGCTGTATTGTTTCTCCAATCTGGGGATAAGTTTCTTTACGCCTTCCTGATCATCTGATTTGGCGGCCTTTTCCACGCCTGCCGCTGTTTCAGACAGGTCCAGACAGCCGGTGTTGGCCGCGGTTCCCTTGATGGCGTGGGCGTTTCTGCGTACCTCATCATTATTTCCTGAAGCCGATTCATTTTTGATTATGTCAATTTTCTGCGGGATGGTTTCCAGGAAAACCTCAAGTATCTCCCTGGCCAGTTCTTTATCATCCATGATCCGGTCCATGAACACCTCATAATCAAAAAGAGTGCCCATGGTTTCTGGAGGTTCCCGGTCATTGTCTTGCGTGTTGTCTGGTGTGCCGGGGCCCTGTTCAGTCCGCTCGTCGCTGGTCCGGGACAGCCATTTTTCCAGTACTTCTCTCAAGTTGTCCGGCCTGACAGGTTTGGTCAGATAGTCGTCCATGCCGGCAGCCAGGCACCTGTCCCGGTCTTCGCTGGTGGCGTGAGCTGTCAGCGCAATTACAGGAATTCTGGACAGGGAATTGCTGGATTTTTCCAGCTCTCTGATTTTTCTGGTAGCCTCAATCCCATCCATGCCCGGCATCTGGATGTCCATGAGAATAAGATCGTATGGTTTGTTCTGGTAAGCCTCCACAGCCTGGAATCCATCTTCCACAATATCCGGTGTGTGACCAATTTTTTCCAGGGTCTTGGCAGCAACCAGCTGGTTTATCTGGTTGTCTTCGGCCATCAGGATTCTGATGCTGCTTTGCGTCTGCACGCTTTGGACTTCCTGGTCTTTATTAATAAAATCTTCAGGCAGAGGACAGCCTTTTTTTTCCTTTTCAAGCATGATGGTAAACCAGAATTCCGAGCCTACTCCAGGAGAACTGTTTAGACCGATTTTTCCGCCCATAAGGCTGACCAATTGATGGGAAATGGCCAGACCCAGGCCTGTTCCACCATGTTTTCTGGAAAAACTGCTGTCAATCTGGGAAAATTTTTCAAAGAGAAGATGCGCTTTATCTTCGGGTATGCCGATACCTGTATCCTTTATGGAAAATTTGACCATTAACGTATTGTCTGTTTCTGAAATCAGAGATGCTTCAAGCTTGATTCGGCCCTGTTCAGTAAATTTAATGGCGTTGCTTGTAAGATTGGACAGCACCTGAAGGATTCTCAGGGCGTCTCCACAGACGCACGCCGGCAGATCAGGAGTGTGGGTGTAGATAAAGTCCAGGTTTTTGTCTCTGGCCCTTACAGCCATATCCTGATGGAAATCACTTAAAAGCCTGCGCAGATCAAAGTCAGCCTTGCTGATTTCAAGCTTGCCTGCTTCTATTTTGGAAAAATCAAGAATATCATTGATGAGCCCCAGCAGGACTTCCCCACTGGTCTTTATGACCCGGGCGAATCTCTGCTGCTCCTGGTTAAGCCGTGTTTCCAGCAGGTGTTCGGTCATGCCGATTACTCCGTTGAGGGGAGTGCGGATTTCATGACTCATATTGGCCAGGAACTCGCTTTTGGCTATGCTGGCCGCTTCAGCTTCCTGTTTGGCCCGGAAAAGCTCGTTCTTTGCTTTTTTGATGCTGGTGATATCCTGAAAAGTGGTATATACCTGATACGGACGGTCAGAATCAGGTCTGAACAATGGAATGGCGGTTATAATTATCCAGGTATAGTCATTGCTGACAGGGTTGAATATTCCCATGACTTCATTGGTTATTTTCTTGCCGGTCCTGGCAGAGACCATGGCAGGATGATCCTGACCGGCAATCTTTGAGCCGTCTTCTTTAATGCAGTTCCAGTATGAATCCAGAGAGCCCCTGCCTTGAAGCTGGTCCATATTCAGACCGAGTATTTCCAGGGCGGCCTGGTTTGCCTCTATTATTTCTCCATCTGCAGACTGATACACAACCCCCTGAGACATGGTTTCAAACAGGATCTGGTATTTTTCCTGAATGTGTCTTGTTTCCATCTCGGTTGCCGCCCGAATGGCGAAACTGGCAAGCAGAGAAAGAGTCTGAGGGTCCTGGGGCATGGGCTTGTCATCCACCAGAGCCAATAATCCGATTACATTGTCTGAACTGTCCTTGAGAGGCGCCCCCCAGTAACTCCGGGCGTTTATTTCTGCCAGCATGTGGTCTTCCGGGAATTTTTCCTGCACATTGTCGTTATAGTGACAGACTCTGTCCTGCAGCACATTCCAGCATGGAGTGCCGTCAAGTTTATAGGTGAAATTGTCCGCAAAATCGTCAGTATCCCACACAGCTATGGTCTGGGCGATATGAGGCATGCTTTCATCCACCGCAGCTATCAGGGAGAAACGTTTATTCTGGGAAACAGCCAGGTGGCGGACCAGAAAGCGCAGAACATCTTCTTTTGAATCTACATTGCTTTCAGCAATAACCCGTAAAGTCTCCTGGTATTTTTTTATCTGGGAGGTTTCCCTGAAAACCACTACTGCGCCGGATTGCTCACCGTCCATGATGAGTGGAGAAACTGTGAGCATAATGGGAAATATTTCTCCGTTTTTAGTTATAAAATGATCTTCGGTGTGCCTTAATTGCCCGTCTCTCATGGTTTTGAAAACAGGACAGTCTTCTTCTGGGTAGGGTTCACCTCCAGGCCGGTGATGGTGGAAAAGTTCATGAAGATTTTTATTCAGAAGTTCCTCCTGGCGAAAACCCAGCATGTCCAGGGCGGCCTTGTTGATGAATGTGCAAAGGCCATGACTGCCCATTCCGTAAACACCTTCGCCCAGGGCGCTCAGCAGGGTGCTTTTAAGCTCAAGCTGGCGCCTGATTTCTTCCTCGGCCTGCTTGCGCTTGTTGATGTCGGTGATAAAGCCCTGAAAGTATATTTCTCCCTTATTGCTGCGCATTACCCGGACATTCATGGAAATCCAGAACTGTGAACCATTGGTTCGTTTGTGCAGGCTTTCAAAATTGACAACTTTTCCTTTGGAATTAAGCAGCCTGAGGAATAGTTCTCTATCTGATGGGTTAACGTAGAGATGGTTGGAGATATCATGGACGTTCTGGATCATATCCTGGGAATTTTTAAATCCGTACATGGATGCCATGGCCGGATTGACAAACAGGAATCTGCCCTGGGGTGAAGATTGAAAGATTCCTATGGGAGCTGTTTCAAAAATGCCCTTAAGGTCTTCGGTGCAGGAAGAAATTATTGAGTATTTATTTATGTCAGAAGGTTCTTGAGTCATTGTCTTATCCGGTGATGAAGTATCCTGAAGCTGGCCTGGCCGGCAATCAGTTACTCTATGGTAATGTTTCTTCCTGAATCCGTGAAAGCAGGTTCCTGAATTTGACAATACTGCCGCAAAAACTCGCTTCAAGGCGGTCTAAATCAAAATCCCGGCCTTGCCCGTGATGAGGTTGTGCTGGAGAAACTTGTTTGTTTTTTAAATCAACTCAGATGGTTAAAGGATTTTGGTTAAGTCCGCCTAAGTCTCTCAGACAGTTTGCGGCAGTATTATCAAACCAAGAAACCTGCATAAGCAATAAGTTTGAAAATACCAACTTTACGGATTCAGGTTTCCTGATTGTTTCCTGTTTTCTTTGACCCTGCTGAAACGAGGCGCATGGTTGAATGTGAAGAGATTCAATCATGCAGAAATTGTCAAAGGACAAGCAGGATTACAGAAATAAATCGCCAAAATGGTCTGAAATTGGCGCGGGTTCTTCTTTTGATTAATCCAGCCTAATGTAGCAACAGGGGTTATGTAAAGCCGATATTTATGTAATCGCTTTTGGCTTTGCCTGGTTCTTACTAAAATATGACAGCAAAAAAGTTTTGATAATAATTGGATTTGAGCATAGACTTTATGCCTGCTTTTCATGACATTTTTTTCAGGAGTAACAGCAATGATCAATTATTTCCGCAAGACTGCTCTGGTTACCGGCGGTTCAGGATTCATCGGTTCTCATCTTTGTGAACGTTTGATTCACGAGGGATATTCGGTTTTATGCGTTGATAACTTCTTCACCGGGAGCCGGGGAAGTATTGCTCACCTGCAGGACAGTCATTATTTTGAAACCTTGAGGCATGATATTACTTTTCCTTTGTATGTTGAAGTGGATGAGATATGGAATCTGGCCTGCCCGGCCTCTCCTATTCATTATCAGCATGATCCGGTCCAGACCACAAAAGTCAGCGTCATGGGAGCCATTAACATGCTTGGCCTGGCCAAAAGACTGGGATGCCGGATTTTCCAGGCTTCCACCAGCGAAGTATACGGAGATCCAGAGATTCATCCTCAAGTAGAAACTTACTGGGGCAATGTTAATCCCATAGGCCCCAGATCCTGTTATGACGAGGGTAAGAGATGCGCGGAGACCCTGTTTTTTGATTATCGCCGGAAGCACGGCCTGGATATCCGGGTGGGCCGCATATTCAATACTTACGGCCCCAGGATGCACCCTGCTGACGGCCGGGTGGTTTCAAACTTTATTATCCAGGCCCTCAGGCAGGAGCCCATTACTCTCTACGGCAACGGGGAACAGACCAGGTCGTTCTGCTATATTGATGATCTTGTGGATGGATTCCTGAAATTTATGAATAATGAGAAGGGGTTTACCGGCCCTGTCAATCTTGGCAATCCAGGTGAATTTACCATCAGGGAGCTGGCTGAAACCATCATTGAGATAACCGGCAGCAAATCAGAGATTGTACACCTGCCTCTTCCCGAGGATGATCCCAGAATGCGCCGTCCGGATATCAGTCTGGCCCGGCATGAATTCGGCTGGGAGCCTCAGGTTCCACTGCAGGAAGGCTTAAAGAGGACCATTGCTTACTTTGAAGAACTTGTCCGTCATGGCTGCGACAGGTTTGAATAATTGAATTTGTTCAGCATAGTTGCCGGCCAGCCCTGGATTCGTGTTTCTGTTGATACGAACTCCCTGTCGCGGTTCCGTAAGACAAACCATTAGCTGGTCTTGCATACTGCATTTAATAATCAAAAAAGTTTTGTAAAAAGTCAGTAATTTTTATTAAGCATGGTTTGTCCAACGGAACCGACGACGGTCAAACATCGCATCAATGGCGAAACATGAACCCAAGGCTGTCCTTAAATATATTGGCTGACCATAATATATGGTGAACAGGTTTGAGTAATTGTATCACCCGGAATGAAAGCGGCCTGATGGGGCTTGCTTATAAAATCAGGCCTGGGTATCGGCTGATCCGGGCAGCATGGCCAGGGCCATTTTCATTTCCTGATTGAAACGGTTCTGCACTGCCGCTTGAACAGCCTGGGTAGATCCGGTGAATCTGGTTCTTCTTTCGTTATACACTGCCTGAATGATTTCCTTGTCAGCAGGCTTGGAATTTTTGAGGTCAATGGAATCCATGGCTTTTTGAAATATATTCCCGGCCCCATGAACTCCGTGTTGAACAGCGGTGCTCCACAACACTTCCCGCAGAGCAGGCGAGGCTTTTTCCATTTCCAGGCCGGTTCTGGACTTGACCCCCTTGGCCGCTGGAACGTAAAATTTGCTGTAAATAAATTCGTGCTGCAGATCAGCAAAAAGCATGGGATGTTCATCACTTATATTTTTCCATTCCCGGGGCATGTCGCCTTCTTTCCCCCCGCTGTCAGCTGGCCCTGCCTGGCGCAGGCGACTGGAAATTTCAGGGGCTCTCTTATCCAGAAATTCCAGGAATTCACCCATGGTTCCTCTGCGTGAAGACAGCTGGTAAATACCGTAACAGGTTCCTCCTCTTTTGTCATGGCCGATTGCTCCGGAACTGTTGGCCGATTCAAACTTCGCGGCCAGAAGGCCCGGCTGGATTTTTTCACGGTCCACACTGGCTGTGTTCAGGGATTCATGGGCGGTCTTATAGGCAGAGTGTTCTTTGTAAGCTCCAGTTTTTTGCCTGTCTGCGGAATTGATTTCGTGTTCTCTGAAAGGAGCGACTTCAGACAAAAGCTTGCTTGACAAATGGTCGTTTCCTTTCCTGTTGTGAGCAGTCTGGACATGGTTGTTTGTCTGTGTGGGCAGGGCGCTGGTCTGAATAGAAACCGCTCTGAATCCTGTTGCCCGGCCTTTATTGTCTGAGAGATGGTCAGCAGGGCTGAAAGAAGAATTCGACTGAAGAGCAGATAAACCGGGAAGGACCTGCTGGGTCTCTTTCCCTGCTGATGAGTCTGGTATAATTGCATCTTTCGGCGCGGTTCTCACAGCGCCAAAGTCAATTTTTTGTCGTACTTCATTGGCGGCGATTCTGGGAGTATCCGGGGAAATGCTTTTTCTGATGCTGGAACCGCCCGAAGACGTGAGTTGTTCTTTGTTGTCCTGCGGGACAGATTGACCAGAGAACTGATTCTTTGTGTTGTAATTTTTAAAAAGTATTTTTTCAGGCAAGGATGTCTTTGTCATCACAGGGACAGCAGAGTCGGGAACTGTTGCTGGTTTGTTGTTCATGATCAGTTCAAATGCGTTGCCCTGGTCCTGGTTGAGCCTGGCCGGATTGTTGTCCGGAAGTTTGTTCAGCAGAACAGCCATATGTTGTTCAGGGTTTTTGATAATCATATTAAATTCCTCTGGGATGTTATGTTTTACGTGTTGATTCAAAAAGCAGGCCAAAACCGGAAATATTCTTAAGTGGCCCATGTACACGCAGAACAGTAAAAAAATACTCTCGCATTAAATAGGTTGAAATATTAACATGTTTCTGATTTAATTTTTTTTGTTGCCTGGGGGCGTCCGGAATACGGACTGAGACTGTACCCCTTGAACCTGATCCGGATAATACCGGCGGAGGGATAGGCAAGGATTTGCTGGACCATATCATTAACTCAATTCATCAGTCCGGTCAGACCCTTTCTCTTCTCTCCTGAATTTTTAACAGGAGGAATCCATGAATACCCAGAATACCCAGCTGGATAAAGCCAAAGCAGGCATAGTCACCCCGGAAATGGAAGCAGCCGCGCTGCATGAAGGCATGGCGCCTTCCAGGCTGTGCAGCCTCATAGCCAGAGGGCTGGCAGTACTGCCCAGAAATATCAACCATGATTTCAGTGAAATACGGGCCATAGGTCAGGGACTTAAAACCAAGGTCAATGCCAATCTCGGAACCAGCGGGGAATGCGCGGATCTAAAACTGGAAAAAAGAAAACTGGATCAGGCTTTAAAGGCCCAGGCAGATTCAGTCATGGATCTGTCAACCGGAGGCGATCTCAAACAGGTCCGAAGCATGTTTCTTGACAATTCCAGCATTATGCTGGGGACAGTACCCATTTATGGTCTTGCCGCCAAAATGGTGGAAAAAGGCAAGCCCCTGAGCATGATGGACAGTGATCTTTTATTCCGGGAAATTGAAGATCAATGCCGCCTTGGCGTAGACTACATAACTGTTCATTGCGGCATAACCAGAAGTTCCATTGAGAAGCTGAAAGACTTTGAGAGGATAATGCCCTGCGTAAGCCGGGGAGGGTCTATCCACATGAACTGGATTAAAAAAAACAGAAAAGAGAATCCTTTGTTTGAAGATTTTGATGTTCTTCTGGACATAGCCCATAAGTATGATGTCACCTTAAGTCTTGGAGACGGAATGAGACCCGGATGTATTGCTGATTCCATGGACCCGGCCCAGATAGATGAACTCATGGTCCTGGCCCGTCTGGCCGCAAGGGCGTTTGACCGGGGAGTGCAGACCATGGTTGAAGGGCCGGGCCATGTGCCCCTGAATCAGATTAAGAGTCAGATCCGGTTGCAGAAAAGGCTTTGCAACAATGCCCCCTTTTATGTGCTTGGTCCTTTGCCCACGGATATTGCCGCAGGTTATGACCATATAACCGCAGCCATAGGCGGAGCCATTGCCGGGGCTGCCGGGGCTGATTTCCTGTGTTACGTCACTCCGGCTGAACATCTTCATCTGCCTGATGAAGATGATGTTTACCAGGGAGTTATGGCTTCCCGGGTTGCGGCGCATATAGCTGATCTTGAAAAAGGCGTGGCCGGAGCCCGGGAGCGTGACATGGCTATATCAAAATGCCGCCAGGACCTGGACTGGGAAGGAATAATCAATAATGCCCTGGACAGGGATCTGGTCCGTTCCAAATTAAAAGTCACCAGTGACCAGAAGGGATGTTCCATGTGCGGAAAGCTCTGCGCGGTGAGTTGCCAGGAGAAGATGTAATGGTCAGATGGGCCGGTTTTGTTTTTGCCCTGGGAGCCACCATGATCTGGTCCGGCAATTTTATTGTGGCCAGGGGTTTGAATGAAGCGGTCAACCCTGCTACTCTGGCATTGTTGAGATGGTTTACAGCCTGTCTGGCCCTTTCGCCGCTGGCTGGAATCACGGCTTGGAAAAAACGGCGGGTAATCAGGAATAATATCCTTTATCTCCTGCCTACCGCGTTTCTTGGTGTGACCGTGTTTAACACGCTGATCTATGTAGCCGCGCACACATCAACCGCACTGAATCTTTCATTGATTGCAACTTCCACTCCGGTATTCATAATCATATTCGCCCGGATATTTCTGGGCGAACCCATCACCATGGCCCGGCTTGGGGGATTGGCGCTGGCAATTTCCGGGGTGGTTCTGCTTATTACCAGGGCGGATCTTTCCATTCTTTTGAATCTGTCCTTTGCAGTGGGTGATTTGTGGATGATCATGGCGGCTGTGATTTTTGGCGGATACAGTATCCTGATTCGCAAAAAACCCGTGGAAATAAGCCAGAGTGTATTTTTAATGTCCACATTTCTTCTGGGGTTTGCAATGCTTGTGCCCTGGGCTGGCCTGGAGATTATGTTCAAAGGAATGCCGGTGCTGGACATGGATATAATATGGTCAGTGCTTTATATAGGTGTTGGCGCTTCCCTGGCTGCTTTTTTTCTCTGGACCAGGGCTATTGAGATCATCGGACCTTCAGCAGCTGGTCTGATCTATTATACCCTTCCCCTGTTCAGTGGTCTGGCTGCTTTTCTTATTCTGGACGAGCCAGTGGGCTGGGTGCACGCGGCAAGCGGGGTTATGGTTTTTGGAGGAATTGTTATTGCCACCAGAAATTAGCAGACCCGCGCTATATCGCTGATTGTAATTCAACGGCTTTTTGATTAGATGTCTGTCTTTGCCCTGTAATTATTCATCGTAATTGCCGGCCAACTTTGGATTCATGTTTCTGTTGATGCGGACTCCCTGTCGCGGTTCCGTAAGACAAACCATTAACTGTCCTGCATACTGAATTTAACAATCAAAAAATTTTTGTAATAAGTCGGGATTTTTCATTAAGCATGGTTTGTCCAACGGAACCGAGGACGGTCAAACATTGCATCAATGGCAAAACATGAACCCAAAGCAGGCCTTAACTTCATTGGCTGAGCATAATATATGGTGAATAAATACTTTCATGCATAACATTGAATAATAAATTTCTTACCCCCTTAAGTCATGCATCTTCTCAAAGCTGAAGTAACCAGTCTGGTATACGTGAATGAGGATAACGGCTACGCAGTGGTCAGGGTTACGTCCCCTCAGGAGCCGGGGCTGGTAACGGTATGCGGGACCATGGGCAAGCTGATACCAGGAGAGATGCTTGAACTGAAAGGTCAATGGAAAGAACACCCCAAGTACGGCCGTCAGTTTATTGTTGCCGAGTTTGAACAGCTTTTTCCGGCCAGCGTGAACGGGATCAAGCGATATCTTGGCTCTGGCATGATCAAGGGCGTCGGCCCGGTCATGGCCGGGAAGATGGTCAAGGCTTTTGGCAAAAAAGTACTGGATATACTGGAGGAGGACCCGGATCAGCTTTTGAAGATCGACGGACTTGGTCATAAAAAGCTGCAAAAGATAAAAGATTCCTGGAGCAGTCAGCGTGAGATCAGAAATCTCATGCTTTTTTTGCAGACTCATCAGATACCCACCACCTTTGCCGGAAGGATTTATAAAAAATACGGCAGTGAGGCCGTAACCAGGATTTCAGACAATCCCTATGATCTGGTATACGACATCAGGGGGGTGGGGTTTAAGACCGCCGACAGAATGGCCCTGAAACTGGGAGTGCCTCCGGACAGTCCGCAAAGGCTTCAGGCAGCGGTAGTATACATCCTGTTTCAGCTCAGTGAAAAGGGACATCTGTTTTATCCGGCCCAGGAATTGACGCACAAGGTGTCAGAGGCGCTGGAAAATATTGACCACGGGGTTATTGAAGAGGCCATTGATTCCCTGGAAAAGAAAAAGAAGATTGTGGTGGAGGATCTTCCAGAGCAGGGCATCAGCAGGGCGGTTTACCTGACGCTGTTTTATAAGATGGAAATCGAGAGCGGCCAGAGACTTTGCAGCCTGACCACTCATCCTTCAGGTCTGTCTGAAAAAAAGATCCGTTTGCGCATCGCACAGCTGGAAAACAGAGACAAGATTACCCTGACTTCCCAGCAGAAGCAGGCTGTCCTCGATGCCTGCCTGAACAAGGTCTATGTTATTACCGGGGGTCCTGGCACCGGTAAAACCACTATTACCAGGATGATAGTCCAGGCCTTGAGCGGACTCGGCCTGAAGATCAAGCTGGCCGCACCCACCGGCCGGGCCGCCAAAAGGCTTTCTCAGGCCACAGAGGCCGAAGCAACCACTATTCACCGCATGCTCAAGTTTAATCCTTCCGGTGGTTTTGATCATAATGAAGAAAATAAGCTCAAGGCTGACGCGGCTATTGTGGATGAAGCATCAATGCTGGACGCCCAGCTTGTCACGCAGCTTCTTCGCGCCCTGCCGGTGACCTGCAGACTGATCCTGGTGGGGGATGTAAACCAGCTTCCGGCAGTTGGTCCGGGCAATGTACTTGAGGATATCCTTTCCAGCGAAACCGTGCCCCGGGCTATCCTGACCAGCATATTCAGGCAGGCCCAAGAAAGTTCCATTGTAGTCAATGCCCACAGGATAAATACCGGTCATTTCCCGGTTAATTCTTCCAAAGAGCCCCCGGACGCGGATTTTTTCTGGGTTGAGCAGGAAGATCAGAATAAAATTAAGGATCTTATTGCCTATATGGTTTGCGAAAGGATTCCCAGGGTTTATGGCCTTGATCCGCTGAAGGATATTCAGGTTCTCACCCCCATGCACAAGGGCAGTGTGGGCACTCAGGAACTCAACAGGATGCTCCAGGACAGACTGAACCCCGGTCCAGATGCAATTGTCCGGGGATACAGGGCCTTTCGGGTCGGGGATCGGGTTCTGCAGGTTAGAAATAATTATGAAAAGGATGTGTTCAACGGCGATCTGGGCTGGATTGTCAGCTTTGATCCTGAAGAATCTGAACTGGTTGTGGATTTTGAGGGCAGAAAAGTCAGGTACGAACTTGATGAGATCGACGAGCTGACTCTGGCTTACGCGGTCAGCGTTCATAAGTCTCAGGGAAGTGAATATCCCGCAGTGATCATGCCGGTGGTTACTCAGCATTTTATGCTTTTACAGAGAAATCTTATTTATACCGGTCTGACCCGGGCCAGACAGCTGGCGATTATCATCGGCTCTTCCAAGGCCATGGGCATTGGCATAAAAAATCAGGGTGCCGGCAGGCGCTTTACCCATCTGAGATACAGATTGCAGAAGTGTTTTAACGGAATTTGATCGTTTTTCTTTACAACTAGAGACACTGGGGATATCTTTAAAAATATATTAAAGTGCATATTTTTTACCCGGAAAAAAATGACTTCCCGCATGGAAATATAATATTATTTTGGTGATTAATGTTATTTTCGTAATAAATTATAGTCACTTACGTAAAAAACAAACTCGCTGCGGCGATAAGCTTTGGAAGATAAAATTATGCCCAGAATACACCTGCTGACGGAAACTAAGGATATTACAGAAAGGATTAAGAACGCGGTTGCCAGTCTGCTGCCTGAATCAGAGGTGAAGGTCTCTGATATTTCTGTTTTTCCGGGAAATGTTCAACTGGATGACGACTATCACGTTTTTATTGTTGAAACAGGATGTTCTCAGGCAGATTATGTCAGGATTGCTGAAGGTTTAAAGTCTTTTTCCAGGGAATATGGTCTGTCTGTCCTGGTACTTCTTGCCGGGCAGAGTGAAGATTCTGAAGAAGATATAAATGAACTTGAACCTGACGGTTATCTGGAATCTTCCCTTGAAGACCAGGAGATAGCCGCCAGGATAGAATACGTGATCAAAATAAGCGAGCTTCGGGCCATGAATCTGAATCTTGGCGCTCAGCTCGGACAGAGAGTATCCAGGCTGGCCGGGCTGGAAAAAAAGCTGGTGCATACCAACTGGATACTGCAGGCTATGAACAGATGCGGGGAAGTAATCATTAAGGCCAAAAACGAAACTGACATGCTTGATCATGTTTGTGAAATTCTGGCCTCCAGTCTGGAATCTGCTCTGGTTCTGGTAGGATATGCTGAGATGGATTCCAGCAGCAGTGTTAAGATTGTTGCTGCCAAAGGTGATAAAAAGGAGATGTCCCGGGAACTTGAGTTTAATTGGGACTTGAGTCCCAGAGGCCTTGGTCCTACAGGAACAGCCATCAGAACCGGCAAGAGGGTTTTTATTAAAAATCCTGCTAATGATTCTTCAGCTGCGCCCTGGAAGGAGCTGTTTCAGTCTCACGATATCAGGTATATTCTTTCGCTTCCCATTGCCTACGCCGGGGTCGGGTTTGGAGCGCTGACCATCTATGGAGGAAAAGATGCGGATTTTTCCTCTGAAGACCTGGATCACCTGGAAAGAGTGGCTCAGAATATGGGTTACGGCATATGGTTCCTGCGGCATAGACATAAAAGAAAGATGGTGGAAAAAGAGCTTCAAAAGACCAATGAGCTTTTTACCCTGGCCATGGAAGCTACTGAAGACGCCCTTTGGGACTGGGATGTGTCCAGCGGCAACGCTTATTTCAGTCCAAGATGGTATACCATGCTGGGGTATGAACCCAATGAACTGCCCATGGAGTACGAAAGTTTTTTAAAGATAGTTCACCCCGAAGACAAGGAAAGAGTCAGCAGCGAGCTTCAATCTTTTATGGAGCAAAGCGCCAATTACAACATCGAGTTCAGGGCTCTGACCAAGGACGAGGATGTCCGCTGGATACTGGCCAGAGGCAAAGTGGTCCGCCGTGACGAAAAAGGCAGGCCTTTGCGTATTGTGGGTACTCATATTGATATCACCCAGAGAAAGGAAATGGAGCAGGAATTGAGCGATGCCAGATACAAGGCTGAGACCGCCAACAAAGCCAAGGACAAATTCCTTGAAGCCATGAGCCATGAATTGCGGACCCCCTTAAACGGCATAATGAGCATATTGCAGACCCTGACCAAAGCAGATCTGAAGGAATCTGAAAGAGAATATATTGAAATGGCCCTGGATTCTTCCAGGCAGCTTCTGGTGTCCATCAATAAAATACTGGAACTTTCCAGCCTGCAGAAAGGAATGCGCAGTGTTTACAGACAGCCGTTCAATCTTATGGAAGAGATGGCTAAAATTGCGGGACTTTTTATGCCAATGGCCAGAAATAAGAATCTGAACCTGGATTTTGCGGTTTCAGAGGATATATCCGGCAATTATATTGGCGACATCAGCATTATCAGACAGATTATCTGGAATCTTGTTGAAAACGCAATAAAGTTTACCAGTGAGGGAGATGTTTTGCTTAAAGTTTCTGAATATGAAGATAGAAACAGCGGCCCTGGCAATGGTTTGCTGCCCCTGATTTTTGAAGTCATTGACACCGGTCAGGGCATTTCCCCGGAGCTCCAGGATAAATTATTTGAGCCCTTTGGGATATTTGATGATGAGTTGTTTAACAGCCAGGAAGGTTCCGGAATCGGTCTGAGCGTGTGCAAGCAGCTTGCCGATACAATTGGAGCCCGCATTGGCGTGAAATCAGCTCAGGGAGAAGGCAGTCGTTTTTATCTTATAGTTGATCTGCAGCCTGAAGATCAGCAGGAAGCAGAAGAAGAGGGCGGTCTTGATAAATCATCAGAATTCAAGGATAAACAGATCATGGTGGTTGAAGATGAAAAAATCAATATGATGCTTATAGACCGCATGCTCAGGGCGAAAGGGTTTAATGTACTTACTGCGGCCGACGGGCAGGAGGCCTTGCAGGTGCTTAAGAATAACCCTGATATTTCCCTTATCCTCATGGATATCATGGTGCCCAAGTATGATGGTTTCGAGCTTACCAGCATGATCCGCAAAGGCAGATTTTCCGGGCTCAAGGATGTGCCTATAGTCGCGGTGACCGCTCTTGCCGACAGTGACAGCCGGCAGAAATGTCTGGATCTCGGCATGAACGCCTATTTACCCAAACCCATAGACAACCAGGATCTTATGGGGATGGTCAGCAAATATGTCAATGGCTCTTAACTTCTGATCCGGCGGATATCTTGCCGGATTAAAGTCAGTTAATTAAATACCAACAAAAAGGACTTTCGGTTTAAGATGGAGTTAAATACACAGTCTAATTTTATTCGCGAGATAATTAAGGAAGATATTGCCAGTGGAAGACATAAACAGGTTGTAACCAGGTTCCCTCCCGAACCCAACGGCTACCTGCATATAGGCCATGCCAAATCCATCTGCCTTAACTTTGGAGTGGTCAGGGATTTTGGCGGCAGATGCCATGTGCGTTTTGACGACACCAATCCAAAAAAAGAAGATCCAGCGTATGTCAGTTCCATACTTTATGACGTTCGCTGGCTGGGTTTTGACTGGGGCGAACATCTGTACAATGCTTCTGATTATTTTGAGCAGTTCTATCAGTACGCACTGGAACTGATTAGAATTGGCAAGGCGTATGTCTGCAGCCTGAACGCTGAAGAGATCAGACAGTATAGAGGCACCCTGACCGAGCCCGGCAAGGACAGTCCTTACCGCCAAAGGAGCGTAGAGGAGAATCTGGACCTTTTTCAAAGAATGCGACAAGGAGAATTTGACGAAGGTACCCATGTCCTGCGGGCCAGGATTGACATGGCCTCCCCGAATATGAATATGCGCGATCCAGTTCTTTTCCGTATAGTCAATGCTGACCATCATCAGACAGGAGACGCCTGGCGCATATACCCCACTTATGATTACGCGCATTGTCTGTCCGACTCCATAGAAGGCATTACCCATTCACTCTGTTCACTGGAATTTCAGGATCACAGGCCATTATACAACTGGATTCTGGAACAGCTCCCGGTAAAATGCCATCCAAGACAGATCGAGTTTGCCCGGCTCAACCTCAATTACACTGTGATGAGCAAAAGAAAACTGTCCAGGCTGGTGAGCGAAGGTCTGGTTCACTCCTGGGATGATCCCAGGATGCCTACTCTTTCAGGACTCAGGCGCCGGGGATATACTCCTGAATCAATCAGGCGGTTTTGTGATATCATTGGCGTGGCCAAGAGTGATAATATCGTGGACATGTCCATGCTGGAATACTGCGTCAGGGAAGATCTGAATAAAAAGGCCCCCAGGGTTATGGCTGTAATTAATCCGGTCAAGCTGATTATAACCAACTATCCAGAAGACGGTGAAGAAGAACTGGAAGCCGTAAATAACCCAGAGGACGAAAACATGGGGACCAGAATGGTTCCTTTTTCCCGGGAGCTTTATATTGAGAGAGAGGATTTTATGGAAGATCCTCCAAAGAAATTTTTCCGCCTGTCCCCCGGCCGGGAAGTAAGGCTTAGATACGCATATTACGTAACCTGTCAGGATATAGTCAAAGATCCGGTCAGTGGAGAGGTAAAGGAGATCCATTGTACCTATGATCCGGCTACCAGAGGAGGAGATTCTCCTGACGGCAGAAAAGTCAAGGCTACTCTGCACTGGGTTTCTGTCAGACACGCCGGAAAAATTGAAGTAAGAATGTATGATCGCCTTTTTTCAGTGCCCAACCCCACTGAAGGCGAGAAAAAAGGAATCGATTTCCTTGAATATGTTAACCCGGATTCCCTGAAGGTGTTGAAGTCGTGTTATATTGAGCCAGGACTTGAAAACGCAGCCCCGGGAGATTTTTTTCAATTTGAAAGACTTGGATATTTTTGTGTTGATCCGGATACAGAACCGGACAGGACTGTCTTCAACAGAACAGTGACTTTAAGAGACGCCTGGGCCAGGATTCAGAAGAAAACCGGGAAAGGGTAACGGGGTAAAGATCATGAAAACCATAAGCTGTCCTTAAATTCTGCGATTGATTAAAGGACAAGGGAAACAGGTGCTAAAGGATGATTGCTCCGTTAAGCTGCGCGTTGACCATTGCCGGATCTGACTCAGGTGGAGGGGCCGGGATTCAGGCTGATCTTAAAACCTTTGCCGTACACGGGGTTTACGGCCTGTCCGCGGTAACTGTGCTTACCGCGCAGAATACTCTGGGTGTACACGGACTGTCTGTGCCGGAGCCCGGTTTTGTGACCAGCCAGATGGAGTGTGTGCTTGAGGATTTTCCAGTAAAGGCAGCCAAGACAGGGATGCTTTTTTCTGCGGAGATAATTGAAGAAGTAGCCGGAGTTTTGAAAGACAAAAAGATCCCCCTGGTAGTGGATCCGGTCTGTGTGAGTCAGACCGGGCACAAGCTCTTACAGGACAGTGCGGTAAAGGCGCTGAAGACCAGGATCATCCCCCTGGCTGCCCTGGTTACCCCCAACAAGCCTGAAGCGGAACTTCTGACCGGCATCAAGAATATTGACTCCCTGGAAAAGGTGTCAGAGGCAATAAGGATTATCAGGGAAATGGGAGCCGGGTCAGTGCTTATTAAAGGCGGTCATTTCGAGAGTCAGGCTGAAATGACGGACTGGATGGGCATAAAGGACAGTCAGCCGGTAACCATAACCAGGCCCAGGGTAAATACTGTTAATACCCATGGGACAGGCTGTACTCTTTCCGCAGCCATAACCGCGAATCTTGCCAGGGGCATGCAGCTGCAGGACGCGGTGCCGGCTGCCAGAGACTATCTGCAGAAAGCCCTGGAAAACAGCTTTGCTCTGGGCAGGGGAGCCGGGCCGGTCAATCACCTGGCCGGCTTAAAATTTTCCGGCTGAGCATAGAATATGGGAAGGCAGTACCTTGCAATCGTCTTTAGTCAGAGCCTCGCGCGTTTATGAAAACTAGATTGGGGACAGTCCCGAAGCCAGGGACAGTCCCCGTGCTAAGCCATCATTTCTCTTTTTTGACTCAGCTATATCTATAACAAAAGTAGTTCTTGTTTCAGTTTTCAGAAACTCGTGGCGCTCTTCTATTTTCCCAGTTCAATGCTTTTTTTCATGGCTTTTTCCACCGCCTTTATGATGGATGCTTTGACCGCTTTTTGATCCAGGGTGCTTAAACCTGCCATGGTCGTGCCTCCAGGGGAGGTGACCATTTCCTTGAGCTGGGTGATGTGCATTTTCTGCTCAAGGCTCATTTCCGAGGAGCCGGCAAAGAGCTCCTTTACCATCCGGGCAGCACTGTTTCTTTCCAGGCCCAGAAGGACCCCTGCCTCAATCATGCTTTCCATGAAGTAATATATATAAGCAGGACCGGAACCTATAAGGGCTGTGAATACATCAAAAGATTTTTCAGGCAGTACAAATGTACTCCCCAATGCGCAGACTGCGTTTGTCAGAAACTCCTTCTGCTGACTGGTAATTTTTTCATGTTCCAGGCAAAGGGCGAATACTCCTTTGCCGATGAGGGCGGGGGTATTGGGCATGATCCTGACAACCGCGGACCTGTTGTCTGACCAGGAGATAATTCTGGAGATATTAATACCTGCGGCAATGGAGACCAGGCATTTTGAAGCGCAAAGAGCCGGCAGGGTCTGTTGAATGACTTTTTCCAAAAGCCCGGGTTTTACAGCGTAAAAGATGTATTCGCACTTTTCAGCAACCTCCAGGGCGCTGCCCAGGGCAGTCAGGCCGTGACTCCTGGCAAGTGCTTCCAGTTTTTCCTGATCCGGATCAAATCCCCATACCTTTATGTTTTTTTGCGGGGCAAGCCCGGCGATCATAGCGCCGCCCATATTGCCCGCCCCGATAAAGCCCAGATGAACAGTCATCAGTCTGTAATCTCCAATTGGTTGAAAAAGTAGCTTATTTCTGTCTGCGCGGTTTCAGGGGCATCTGAACCATGGACTGAATTCTTTTCAATATCCAGGGCAAAGGCTTTGCGGATAGTCCCTTCCTCAGCATTGGCCGGATTGGTCGCGCCCATTATTTCTCTGTATCGGCTGATTGCGTTTTCACCTTCCAGTACGCTGACCACTACCGGGCCTGAACACATAAAATCGGTCAGGCTCCCAAAAAATGGTTTGTCCTGGTGCACAGCATAAAAACCTTCGGCCTGTTCTTTGCTGAGTTTGATCATTTTCATGGCCACGATTTTCAGGCCGGCCTCCTGAATCATTTTAAGGATGGCTCCCTGGTGGTTTCTTTGCGTGGCATCGGGCTTGATAATGGATAAGGTTCTCTGTGTCATTTTTGCTCCTGATGGGTCCCCGGCGATGAAATAACAGGCCTGGGAGTTATTGGTTTATTAGGGAAGAGA
>JBKHCI010000127.1:0-4616 GCA_046541915.1 Desulfonatronovibrio sp.
TCGCGGATAAACAAAAGCCGGGCTGGCTGACCCAGCTGCTGGACCGGGTCTGGCCATTTTAGCAGCCTTGTTTGATGGGCGTTTTTCTTAACAAACTATGCAAACTTTACTTTGAATTTTGCGCCTTAAAACCCAAAGTTTGAACCAGGAAAGATAAATATGCGACAGATTATATGGATAAAAATGAACCTGCTGGCCATGATGCTCATGCTGGCTGTTCTTCTGCCCCAGGACGTCCATTCGGTCAGATTAAAGGATGTTGCCAGCTTTGGCGGGGTGCGCAGCAACCAGCTGGTAGGTTATGGGCTGGTGGTTGGTCTTTCCGGTACCGGGGACCAGCGCGGCGCTCCCTTTACCATAAGGTCCATGGTCAACATGCTGGAAAGCATGGGGGTCAGTGTGGACAAGGATGATCTGCAGGTAAGCAATGTGGCTGCAGTTATTGTTACCGCGGACATGCCTGCTTCCTCCAAATCAGGCACGGAACTGGATGTCACTGTTTCCTCCATTGGAGATGCCGGAAGCCTGCAGGGCGGGGTATTGATCCAGACTCCTCTCAAGGGAATCGACGGAGAAATCTATGCCCTGGCCCAGGGGCCCATGACTCTGGGCGGATTCTCTGTTGAAGGAGAGGCCTCAGAGACCACAACCAATATCACTACTGTGGCCAGGATTCCCAACGGCGCGACCATTGAAAGGGAAATACCCTATAAATTCAACGCCCAGGAAAGTATTCAGGTTAATCTGGATATTCAAGATTTTTCCACTACCTCACAGGTGCTGGACAGCATTAATTCAGCCTTTGGTCAGAATCTGGCCGCGGCTGAAGATATTTCCAGTATCAGGGTGGATATCCCTGAGGAATTTAAGGGCAATCTGATTCCATTTATGGCTGCCCTGGAAAACATTCAGGTATCACCTGATGCTCCGGCCAGGGTGGTGGTGGACGAGAAGACAGGCACAGTTGTTGTGGGTGAAGATGTCAGAATCTCCAGGGTTGCCGTGTCTCACGGGGATATGAGCATTGTAGTCCGGGAAGAGCCTGAGGTTTTTATGCCCGCGCCTTTTACTGATGCTGACCCGGTGGTTGTTCCCAGAACAGATGTTGGAGTGGAGGAAGATGCCAGCCCCATGGTCATTATTGAAGGGGCAACCATAAATGAGCTTGTGGACGGGCTCAATTCCGTGGGTGCTACCCCCAGGGACTTCATAACTATTCTCAGGACCCTTAAGGCGGCAGGGGCACTGTACGCAGAGCTTGAGGTGATTTAAGATGACTAATCCGTTAGCAAGTCACGGAGCCAGCCAGCTGGAGCAAAGCAGGGAGGTCAACAGTACGCTTGAGATGCAAAGGCTTAGGCAAAGGCTCGAGGGCGGCAAAGATGAGAAAAAAGAGCTGCGCGAGGCCTGCGTGCAGTTTGAGGCCATATTTATTCAGAAGATGTGGGAACAGATGCGCGCGACAGTGCCCAAGGAAGGTTATCTGCACAGCGATGAACAGGAAATGTTTGAGTCCATGTTTGACCAGGAAGTTTCCAAGGAAATGGCTGAATCAGGAGGAATCGGTCTGGCGGATATGCTTTACGATCAGCTCAAGGAAAGACTGGAAAATTCAGGGGCAAATGCTGCCTCAGGTTCTTCCAGCAGCCTGAATCCTCTCCCCACCAGGCAGAATTTTCCTGAAAACATTCCTTCACAGTCAGATGATGAAAAGAATCTGGATAACGCGGAGATTAACCGCATTCTGAACTTGGACATCTCTGCTGAAAAGAAAATGGATTTCCTGGCTTCTCAGATAGAATACAGCTTTGGCGGAAAACCAATAGAAGATGTGCCGGAACTAGAGGATAAAGTGGAAGAGGTGGATACCCAGTCTGAGCAGAAGGATGAGGATCTTCCAGCGCTGCACTGGCCTGTAACCGGCAGGGTTTCTTCAGATTTCGGGTGGAGGGATGACCCCTTTACCGGTGAGCAGGCCTGGCACGCGGGACTGGATTTTGCCGTGCCTGAAGGCACTCCAGTGGAAGCGTGCTGGCCGGGCAAGGTAATTTTTTCCGGCACTCACGCAGGCTTCGGGAACAAGGTCATTGTAGAGCATGATGGCGGCTGGAAGAGTGTCTACGCCCATAACAGCGAGAATAAAGTCAAGGTTGGAGACAGGGTGGATGCTGGTCAGGAAATTGCATTATCCGGGAATACAGGACGTTCCACCGGGCCGCATCTGCATTTTGAATTAAGACAGGGAGATCTGGCCTGGAACCCCAGAATGATTGAGGAAAAACTGCTGGCTGGAATGAGCATAGGCCGGGCCGGGGATCAGGATAGGACATGATGGATTAAGAAACAAAGATGTGGATCAGGAGTTTTGGACGCAGGGATACAGGAGAAGATCATGAAAATTGAAGATGGATTAATGAGACAGAAACAGGCCATGGGCCTTCTTATTTCATTGCTTGAGGAAGAATACAGCGCCCTGGCCAATAACTATTCCAGGGAAGTTTCTTCCCTGGAGTTTTCCATCCAGGAACTTATCCGTCAGCTTATGGATGAAAAGGAAGCCATCAGGTTGATTCTGGAGAAGAATTCATTTGCCGGGCTTGAAGATTATATAGAGAGCCTTGGTCAGGGCGAAGTCCTGATAATCAAGGAGATTCTGGAAGACTTGAAAAGTCTGGAGGAGGTCTGTTCAGTACAGGCGGCAAAGAATAATGTTATAGCTTCCGCCCTGGCCGAGCAGAGCGCCGGCCTGGTAAAGTTTTTGTATGATCAGATCACGCCCAGGGAAGAAAATGTCTATTCAGCCAGAGGCAGATGGCATGATCATGGTTCCAAATCAACCGGTCTTGTCAGGGGAATGCTGTAATGTCAGGCATCGGCTCGATTATGGATATAGGGCGGTCAGCCCTTTTTGCCAACCAGTCTGCTATCCAGGTTGTCAGTAATAATGTGGCCAATGCCAATACTCCGGGCTATCGTCGACAGGGAGTGCGTCTTGAAGAGTCCATGGCCATTGATACCTCGCCAGGTCAGCTGGGAACAGGTGTCAACACTAAAGAAGTCTTTCGGTATTTTGATTCCTTTATTGAAGATATGTATAATGAAAAGTCTTCGGACAAGGAGATGTGGGAGTCCCTTAATGACAATCTGTCCAGCGTTGAAATACTTTTTAATGAGAGCATTCAGGGCGGTCTTAATGAGTCCATGGCTGGTTTCTGGAAAGACTGGCAGGATTTATCCAAGCGTCCGGAAGACAGCATAGTGCGCTCTTCTTTAATGGGCAACAGTTCCAACCTGGTGACCACAATAAACCGACTGGACAGCGACCTCAAAAAAATTCAGTCCAATATGGACGATCTTATTCAGCAGGATGTGGACAGGGTCAATGAAATCCTGGAGGAAATTTCCAATCTTAACAAGGAAATAAATGTCAGGGAAGTTCCCGGGAAGATAAATCTCAACGACATGCGGGACAAAAGAGACCTTCTGACCAGGGAGCTGGCTGAAAAAATCGACATCGATTACATTGATAACGGCGGCGGAGATGTGACCATCACCACCAGGTCCGGACATACCCTTGTGGACGGGGCCAATCATTTTGATCTTAAGTTTGAGTCCAATAAAACTTTTGCCAATCTGACTTCTGATTCGGATTTTGAAGGCAAAATCAATTATCAGGGCAGTTCCAGTTATGAGATAACCGTGCAGGCTGTTGGTGACGGAACAGTGGGAACGGACGCAGAGTTCAGGGTATCTTTGGACGGAGGCAGAACCTGGCTTAAAGATGATCAGGGCGATGATCTTCTTTTTGATGCCAATGAACGAGATGGCCGGGTAGCCCTGCCTGTGGATGATATAGAAGTCTGGTTTGAGGATCTGCCCGGGGGGGCAGGCAACGACCTCAGCGACGGCGACGAATTTCAGATTATTCCCAAAAGCGCTCTTTACTGGTATGAGAATACTTCCTCGCCCATTAACATTTCTCCTCAGGTTTTCAGTGACGGCCGCATGAACGAGCGCCGGATAACCGGTGGTTCCCTGGCCGGAAATCTTGCCTTTAGAGATCAGTACGGCGGGAAATACGGGGAAAAGCTGGATGCCACCGCCAAAAGTCTGATCTGGGAAGCCAACCGGGTCCATTCTCAGGGCGCGGGACTGGAAAAATTTACCAATGTCACCGGCTCATACCAGGTCACCAGCGATGATGTAGCTCTGGGGTCAGCTTCTTCAGGTCTGGCTTTCGGGGACAAGCTGCAGCAGGGCAACTTAACCGTTCATGTTTATGATGAAGATACCGGTGACCACACACCTCATACCCTTGATTTTGGTGGAAGCAATTTTGATCCGGACAGCCACGATCTGGAGGATGTCCGGGATGCCATCAACGACATAGACCATATCAATGCTTCAATTGTCAATAATCAGCTGGAGATTTCAGCAGATGAAGGATATGAATTCGCATTTGGCAACGATACCTCCGGTCTTCTGGCGGGTCTGGGCATCAACACATTCTTTCAGGGTGAAAATTCCCGTACATTGGCGGTGAACGATTTTGTGGGCAGCAATATTTCCTACATCAATGCCGGACATGTAAACGGTGCCGGAGAAATTAATTCCGG
>JBKHCI010000128.1:0-4586 GCA_046541915.1 Desulfonatronovibrio sp.
ACCTCGTACCATGAATAAGCTGGAAAAAATTATCAATGCCCTGGCCAGAAGGATTTCTCAGCTTGGCCAGGCAGCCATGGTCCTGGCAATGTCAGTCATAGTCGCCAACATTATTATGCGCGCCCTGTGGAATCCCCTGCCCGGCAGCTATGAACTGGTTGAAATCCTGGGAGCCATGATATTATCCTTGGGTGCTGCCTATTGCGCGGTTGCCAGAGGTCATGTAACAGTCACCCTGCTCGTGGATAAACTGTCTAAAAGAAAGCAGGCAGCAGTGGACATGCTGACCAGCCTCATATCCCTGATCTTTATCTCGGCAATTGGATGGGGGCTGATCAACTACGCGCTCTCAGCCCTGAAAAAAGGCCTGGAAACATCCACACTGTCCATCCCCCTTTACCCGGTCTATCTGCTGGTGGCTGCAGGCCTGATTCTCCTGGCCCTGACCGCCCTGGTGGAACTTCTTAAGTCAATCGCCCTGGTACTGAAAAAAAAGGAATTATAAACAGTGACTCCTTTTCAGGTTGGAATCCTGGCCATATTCTTTGTATTCTTGTTGATCATATCCAGGATGCCCGTGGCTTATGTCATGCTGGTGGTAGGCATGGGCGGATACGGTTTTCTGATTTCCCCTGAAGCGGCCCTGTCCATTACCGCTTCTTCCATTTACAATACATTCGCGTCATATTCGCTCATTGTTGTTCCGCTTTTTGTCTGGATGGGTTATATTGCATATTACGCCGGGATCAGCCGGCGCATCTATGACGCCGCCTATAAAGTCGTGGGCAGCCTTCCTGGCGGACTTGCCCTGGCCACTATTGTCGCCAGCACTGCTTTCGGGGCCATCTGCGGCTCCACCACAGCTACCGCCGCCACCATGAGCGCTGTGGCAGTGCCTGAAATGAAAAGATACAAATATGCCCGGTCTCTGGCTACGTCTGTGGTGGCTTCTTCAGCCATTCTGGGCGTGATGATCCCTCCCAGCGTTATTTTTATTATCTATGGAATAGCCACCGGCGAATCCATATCCAGTCTGTTTCTGGCCGGGATACTGCCCGGGATACTGCTTATGTTTCTTTTCATGCTGGTTACCTGGCTGATGGTTCGCAATAATCCCAGACTGGCCCCCATCGGACCCAAAGTGAGCCTGAATGAAAAAATCAGGGCAGTGCTCAACGGCGGAGTGGAAGTTGTAATAATTTTTCTGGCGGTTATAGGCGGTCTTTTTATGGGATATTTTACCCCCACTGAAGCAGGCGCGGTAGGCGCCGCAGCTACTCTGGGTGTGGCTGTTGTTCGAAGGCAGATATCATGGCGCGGATTTCTTGATTCCCTGCGCGATTCCATCCGTATTTCAGCCATGATCATGCTGCTGGTTGCCGGAGCCACTGTGTTTGGAAGATTTCTGGCTGTAACCAATATCCCCATGACCATGGCAGTATGGGCCGCGGAACTGCCCATTCCGCCGGTGGCCGTTCTGGCGGTTATTCTCCTTATATATCTCCTTCTGGGATGCTTTATTGACGCCCTGGCCCTGATCCTTCTGACCATTCCCATCTTTTACCCGGTAGCTGTTCAGCTTGGATTTGATCCCATATGGTTTGGGGTGATTATTGTTTTGGTAGTGGGCATGGGAGTGATCACTCCGCCGGTGGGAGCCAATGTATACGTGGTCGCGGGAATTGTTCAGGACACCCCGGTTACCACCATTTTCCGGGGAGCATGGCCCTATCTTGTCACCATTCTGGTATGCATTGCCATACTGACTCTTTTCCCCCAGATCGCCCTGTTTTTACCAGGACTTCTACGCTGACCAGGCAGGGATTTCCTGCCAATGATATTATATGCAGATCCATTGCCTGCCGGCTTGACGAATCCCGGATTATCCATATGGTTTAATGATGAACCATGAAATTTAAATTCTCAGAACAAGGAGATGAATTATGGAAAAAATCTGGGTATTAGCAGCTGACAACAGCCGGGCCAGAATCTTTGAAACCACCAGAAGAAATATCCTGGAAAAAGAGATTGAAACCAGGGATCACCCTGAATCAAGACAGTCAAATCAGGATATAATTACTGATCGTCCCGGACGCATGGCGTATCCGTCCAGCGGCGAGCAGCGCAAGGCGTATATGCCCGCCACTGATCCCAAAAAACATGAAGTAATGCAATTTGCCAGGGAAGTGGGTGAGATGATTAATAAGGCGGCAATAGAAAAAAAGTATGACAAAATATATATCCTGGCCCCGCCTTCATTTCTGGGCATGCTCAGAAATGAACTGGACTCTAATACCAGAGAGAGGATCAGCCGGGAAATAGACAAAAATGTGACCCAGCTTAAAATGGAAGAAATCAGGGAATATCTGCCTGAATTTATGTAATCTTTACCAATGTTTTCTTATCGCTCTCATGCTTTGCGCGGGAGCGGTAAGAAGATGAATTTCATCTTTTCTTAAACCTTGACTGGCTGTTGAAAATCTCCCAATTGCTGCGTCGCTGCAAAAAGTTCAAACTCGCACCTGTCTAAATACGCTGCGATCTTGAACTTTTTTTGCTCCTTGCACTTGGAATTTTTGAACAGCCAGTTGAATAAGGACTTTTTCAACACGCTGTTGAACCTTGAACTCCACCTTCCCCCTGTTCTCAATTCACACTTTTAGGAATAACCACCACCTGTCCCGCGTGATTGATAATATCCACATCAACGCCGTACACTTCTCTGACCATATCCGGATCCAGCTCGGAATTTTGCCCGTGATGAAACACCTTACCGTCCCTTAAAAAAAGAAACTTATCCGTAAACCGGAATGCCATATTAAGATCATGCATGGTCATGACCGCGGCAATATTATGTTCTTTGACTATAAAGCGAATTGTACGCATTATTTCCAGCTGATTTTTAAGATCCAGGCTGCTGGTGGGTTCATCCAGAAGCATTACTGTGGGCTCCTGAACCAGAGACCTGGCAATGCAGACCTTTTGCAGTTCTCCCCCGCTCATCTGATCAATATGACGCAGGGCCAGGTGACTGAGCCCCATGCGCTTGATGGCCGCGTCCACGATACGCAGATCATGAGGAGTCACCTTCCAGCGAAGATATGGTTTTCTTCCCAGAAGAATAGCGTCAAAAGCGGTCATGCGTCCTGCTTCACTTTTCTGAGCCACATACCCCAGGCGCCTGGCTATTTCCAGGGAGGTCATCTTGAAAACGTCTGCGTCTTCAACCAGAACCACACCACTGGAAGGGTTCAATATCCGGTTTATGCACTTGAGAAGAGTAGTTTTGCCCACTCCATTGGGCCCCAGAATGGTCAGCATTTCACCTGGTTCAACACAGAAATCCAGGTCTTCCAGAACAAGACATTTATCATATCCAATGCATAAATCCTGAACCGAAAGGATCATCTGGCCCTCCTTTTGATGAGCAGATACAAGAAGGTGGGCGCGCCCAGAAACGCGGTAAGAATTGAAACCGGCAGGACATGCGGGGCAAGCAGAAGTCTGGCCACTGTATCTGAAGCCAGCAGAAGAATACCTCCGGTCAGACAGCTTGCAGGCATCATAAAACGGTGATCATCTCCGATTATCCTGCGCACGATATGCGGACAGATAAGCCCCACAAAACCGATGATCCCCAGGAATGAAACAATGGTGGCGGTAACCAGGGAGGCAACAATCATCCCGATCATGCGCACCAGTTCAACCCGGACCCCCAGGCCCTTGGCTGTTTCATCGCCTGCGTCAATGGCGTTATAGTTCCAGCGGTTGTAAATAAAAAAGAGTACAGACAGGCCCACCACCACGGCCATGATTCTGATTTCACCCCATCCGGCCCTGGCCACGTCTCCAAAAGTCCAGAAAACCATGGCCGCAAGCTGCACATCATCAGCAAAATACTGTAAAAACATGGTGCCCGCCCCAAAGAGGGAGCCCAGGGCTACACCGCTTAGAACCATTACCTCGGGAGTGGCCCCGCTTATCCTGGCAATGGCCACGATAATCATGGAGGTGATCATGCAGAAAAAAAAGGCGACAATAGTAGTCAGATATGGACTGGCAATGGTCACCGCCCCTGTCTGGGTACTCTGCATAACCCCGCTGCCAAGAATCATGACCGCAAAGGCAGCGCCAAAAGCGCCTGCCTGGGAAATTCCCAGGGTAAACGGTGATCCCAAGGGGTTGCGCAGAATGGATTGCATGGCCGCGCCGGCCGAGGCCAGGCCCGCCCCGGCCAGAAAAGCAGCCAGAGCATGAGGAAGGCGGATATTCAGGATAATTATCTCAGACCTTGCGTCTGCAGACATTCCCAGCAGGACCTTGACCACATCCATGGCCGGAATACGCACCGAGCCCATGGAAATAGCCAGGACAAAAAAGAAACCCCCCGCAAACACCAGCACCCCCAGGAAAAATATCTTGCGGGCGACATAGGAATTGTACTCTTCAGGAAGGTGACCGTCTTCAAAATGTGACATGAGGTATCTTTACAATCTGTGAGTTTACCGGCCCTGATTCTTAAACTTGCACCCTTGAACCTTGAACCTTGAACCTTGAACCTTGAACCTTGAACCTTGAACCTTGAA
>JBKHCI010000129.1:0-4575 GCA_046541915.1 Desulfonatronovibrio sp.
ACTCAAGTGGGTGCAGGATAAAGAGCAAAAAAAGTTCAAGGTCGCAGCGTATTTAGACAGGTGCGAGTTTGAATTTTTTGTAGCGACAAAGCCAATTGAGAGATTTTCAACACCCTGTTAAGCCTTTTTAGTCAGGTGTTTGTTGATCTCTATCAGGCATAATTCATGCTGTTTTTCAAGTTCCGGCAAAAGGCGTTTCATTTCATCAATGTTTCCGGATTTGCCTGCCTTTTCCATCTGCCCGGCTGTCTCAGCCATAGCCATGCACCCGCAATTTCCAGCATTGCCCTTTATGGAATGGGCATCCCTGGTTGCCTTTTCAACGTTGTTCTTGGCAAGGAATTCCTTGAGAGATTCAAATTTCGGCTCGGCAGACTGTATGTAAATAGTCAGTATTTCTCCGGCAAGATCATTGTCATGGTCAACTCTTTGCATGAGCGCTTTCTTGTCGAATACCGGACTTGAAGAATTAAAGGTGTTTTCGGTTTCTGATTCCTGGTGTTCTGTTTCAAATCCTTTCCGGTTGCCAGGGGATTCTGTTTCAAATTTATTCAGCTTTGATTCCTGTTTAAGCCATTTAGCCAGAACCTGGCCTAAGGCATAGGAATTCACCGGCTTGGATATATAATCATCCATTCCAGCTTCCAGGCATTTGTCTTTGTCCTGGTGCATGGCGGCAGCGGTCATGGCGACAATTGGAATCCCAGCATTTTTTTCTTCTAATCTTCTGATTTTCCGGGTTGCGCAGAGCCCGTCCATCTCCGGCATCTGTACGTCCATGAGCACCAGATCATAGGTTTTGTTCTGAACAGCCTTAACAGCTTCAGCTCCGTTATGAGCAATGTCAGAGCTAAGTCCCAGTTTCTTTAATACTCCGACAGCTACCATCTGATTGACCAGGTTATCCTCGGCCACAAGCACATGACCTTGTAATTTCGGCAGCCTGGTCTGGTCGCGTTTCATTTCCTGAACCCGATGCCGGGTGATTATGGAACGTTTGGATCTGTTATTGTCAGCATTATTGAGAACAGCCACCAGGGTGTCAAAAAGTTCGTACTGGCGGACCGGTTTATTCAGATACGCGTCAAAGCCCAGTTCCTCAAAATTTTTGGAATCTCCTGGTTTGCCCATGGAGGTGAGCATCACCAGCGGGATATTGCCGAATGAGGCATGTTTTTTAAGGGTTTTACCCAATTCTTCCCCGTCCATCTCCGGCATGTGCATATCCAGAATGGCCATGTCAAATTTATCTCCTCTGGCATAAATCCTGTTCAGAATTTCCAGGGCATTATATCCTCCAGAGGCGCTTTTCACTCTGGCTCCCCATGCCTTAAGCTGGCTTTTGAGAATTACGCGGTTGGTATCATTATCATCTACTATAAGAATATGTTTGTCCTGAAGATCTCCGGGCAATATCAGGGCAGGGGTAGCCCCTGGCTTTTGTATGGCAAAACAGGCGGTAAACCAGAAAGTTGATCCCTGTCCATAAACACTTTTCACCCCGGCTTCTCCGCCCATCATTTCGGCCAGTTGTCTGGAGATGGCCAGGCCCAGACCTGTTCCTCCAAATTCGCGGGTGGTAGATGTGTCCACCTGGGAAAATTTGCTGAACAGGGTTTTTATCTTATCTTCTGGAATTCCAATACCTGTATCGCTGATGGTAAAGAGCAGGGTGGCTGTTGACCCTGATTCAGTATTTTCTTCTTCTTTTTGCTGCCTGGAGACACGGATCACAACCTCGCCTCTGGAAGTAAATTTTATGGCATTGCCAATGAGATTTGTCAGGATCTGGCGAAGACGGCTGGGATCTCCCTGAATCTTGGCCGGCACGTCTGGTTCAGGCACGCAGATTATTTCCAGCCCTTTTTCATGGGCCCGAACAGCCATGAGGGAGACAAGGTCCTCAAGCAGATGATGAAGATCAAAATCAGTATTTTCCAGCTCGAGTCGTCCAGCCTCGATTTTGGAAAAATCCAGGATATCATTTATCAACGCCAGCAAGGACTCAGCGCTGACTTGGATTGACTGAGCCAGGCTTCTCTGGTCCTGAGCAAGAGGGGTATCCAGGAGCAGGTCGGTCATACCTATGACCCCGTTCATGGGAGTGCGGATTTCATGGCTCATATTGGCCAGAAATTCGGATTTGGCCTGGTTGGCGGCTTGAGCCTTGTTTCTGGCGTCCAACAGATCCAGTTGAGACTGCTTTAGCTCTGTAATGTCCATTATATGCCCGAAAACTTTGATGATTTGACCGTCCTCAAACACAGGCCTGGCCGCGGTGCGTACCCAGAGTTTTCTGCCGTCGGCTGAGATAAAGGGAAATTCCAGGTCATATGGTATGCCTTTTACTGCGCATTTCTTGAAGGCCTCCAGGACTCTTGGTCTGTCCTGTTCATGATAGCACTCCAGACTTTTAGTGATAAGTTCTGGAAAAGGGTGCGCGCTGTTGTCAGGATCAAAACCGTGGATCAGATACGCCCCCCTGGTCCAGGTCATGGCCTGGGAGTCAATATCCCATTCCCAGCCTCCGACTTTGGCCATTTCTTCAGTTGATCCAAGTATTTCACGCTGATTGCGCAGTTCTTCCTCTATGCGTTTGTTTTCAGTGATATCCGTCAACAGGGCAAAGGACCCGTTGAATTTTTCCTGTTCGAATATGGGAGTTGAAGAAATGAGGGTCCAGACAATTGAACCGCTTTTGTGGAGCATTCTGATCTCATATTTTCCGGCTTTCCCGGATTTGCGTTCTTCCCAGATACTGTCGAATTTTTCCAGATCCTCGGGATGTATAAAATCCCAGACACTTTGGCCGGAAATTTCCCATGGCTTGTAGCCAAGCATTGCAGCCATGGAGTTGTTCACAAAAGCCATTCTTGCGTCTCTGTCCAGCATGCGGATTCCCTCGTTGGCGTTTTCAACGATGAGCCTGTATTTTTCAAGGGTGCTGCTGATTATATTGTCTGTTTTCTTCTTTTCAGTCACGTCCCGACAACAATAAAGAAATATTCCTTTTTCATGCAGCCGTGCCGGGAGGCGTTTAATATTAACCAGCAAATACAGCTGGTTTCCTCTAAAATTTCTGACTGTACATTCCAGGTTGCTCACCTCCTGACCGTCGGCGGTGAGTTCTTCGGGGTCAATCAGGCGCGATCCCAGAATGTCTTCGATATTATTCATTGCTCTCAAATCCTGGTCAGAGCAGCCGAAAATCCTGCTGGCCTTGGGACATACAAATGTCAGATTCCCCTGTGTATCAGTAAGGAACACTGCATCGCTGATGCTGGACAGGATGCTGCGGTAAAAACACTCCTGTTCCTGCAAAGACTCAATTTCCGCAGTTTTCCGGTGGGAGATATCCGTAGCAATCCCCTGATAATGAGTGATATTTCCCTGGTCATCGCGTATTGTTCGAATGTTTATTGATACCCACAATTCTTTACCATCGTGGCGGTAAAATCGGCATTCATGGTTAATTACTTTGTCGTGTTTCGTTATGAGACGCATGAATTCATCTCTGGCATCCGGGTCGGCATAAACCTGCGTGGCAATATCAGTAACGGATTCAATAAGTTTCTCCGGTGAATCATAACCAAGCATCTCTGCCATGGTCTGATTGGCGGAAACAAATCTGCCCCGGGGTGTGGTGATGAAGATGCCCACAGGGGCGTTTTCCAGGATATCCAGGAAATCCCTGAGACTGGACTGGCGGGAAAGCTCAGAGGATGCCTGAGATGTGGGTGGATTGGTCCGCATAAAATACTCCGAGGGAGATTGAAGATTATTAAAACATTATGTGGTCTCAAGAAAGTTGTCAATATCTGAACCACAACCCTTCCCTGCATCCTTAGCTCTATATATTTATTGCAGAAAAAGACATTTTTTCATAGCATAAGTGCTTTACCCTGAATCCGTGAAATCAGGTTCCTGAATTTGTCAATACGCCCGCAAAAAATCGCTTCAAGGCGGTCTGAATCAAAATCCAGGCTTTTCCGTGAGGTTTTTCTGGAGAACCTTGACCAGCCGGGCCGGCATCAAGTGTTGAAGAAACATTTACCAGGCATGAAGGAAAGCAAAGTGTCATCACGCAGTTTAATCGCCTCAGTGCTCCTGCTGGCAATTTTTGCATTGACCGGGCAGGCCTGGTCAATGTCCGGGGATCTTGAACGATTGCGCGCAGCCGGGGTCTTGCGCGTGGCAATCATCGATATTGACGTGCCTCCCTTTGTGTTTCGCGTTAATGGTGAGTTACGCGGTGCAGACGTAGACCTGGCCAGGGGTTTTGCCCGGAGCATCGGCCTGGAGGCAGAGTTTGTGCCAGCCGGCGAAAACTATGCCCAGGTGGTTCAGGCCGTGGCCGAAGGCCGGGCAGATATCGGAATCAGCGAGCTGAGCAAGACCATGGAACGAGCCCAGTCAGTACTTTTCAGCCGTCCATACCTGATCTCCGGAATCACCCTGTTTGTGAACCGGCTAAGTGAGGCTCGTCTGGGCAGCCTGCGGGACCGCGATGCGCCGGAGAAGGACAAGGGCGGCCGCGATGATCTGCTGGCCCTTTTGAACAGCCCGCGCCATGTT
>JBKHCI010000130.1:0-4567 GCA_046541915.1 Desulfonatronovibrio sp.
TCTGCTCATGTTTGCGGGCATGCTCTGCGCTCAGCTCTATCCCTTGAAAAAGTAATGTAACTATTCAGCAAGATCGGATAAGAAAACCTGGACCCCGGATCTGGTCCGGGGTGACGGTTAAATCAAGACATTGTTTTTTTCTGTCATTCCGGCGAAAGCCGGAATCCAGCAGCAAACAGGTTGATTACGGATGACAGGGCTTTTTCAACATTCTGCTAAGGTTGACAAACCTACAAAGGCAATTTATTAATTGTTTCTTTCAAATAAGGAGGTTTTATATTAATGTTTGAATTAACTGATTCTGCCAAGACTCAATTGGATAAGTATTTTGAAACCCAGGACAAATCCCCTATCAGGGTGTACCTGGCAGCCGGCTGAGGCGGGCCGCGACTGGCCCTTGCTCTGGATGAGCAAAAAGATAATGATAATGCTTTTGATGTAAAAGGTTTTCAATTTCTGGTAGACAAAAGTCTATTGGATACTGTAGCCCCCATCGAGGTTGATTTAACAGAAGCTGGATTTGTGATTAATTCCAGCTTGCAGGTTGATCCCAGTGGTTGTTCATCCTGTTCTTCCTGTTAAGGTCAGCATTTTGATTAAAATGCCTTTACTTTAGCATGAAATTGAATCTGAATTAATCTGACTTTACAGTCAGGAGATAATAAACGGCCATGTTTCGGAACGTGGCCGTTTTTCTTAATTCAACAGTCTGGTAATTATAGAGAAATCAGAAATAACCAGATTGTTTGCGGCCTGAGGCCGTTTTTGTTTTCAGTCCTTTTCCCGCCCTTGTTTCCAGATGGAAAAAAGATACTTTTCAGGTCAAATAAATATAGATTATTATTAAGTTAAGAGGTGTTCTTATGAAATGCGTTACCATAAAAAAAGGCGTTGACTGTGCCCTGATGTCTTCTGACGGCTGCACTTATGTTGGAGGGCAGTGTTATCCTGTAGTGGAGAAATGTGAAGGTTGCGACCGGATTACTGAATTTGAAGGCAAGGTTTACTGCAACAGTTATCCTGATCCTGCGGCCAAATGGGAACATGGAGCCTGTAACTTTGCTACCCATATCAAGGCTACTGTGGACAAGTCCGGACAGGTTAAGATCAATCCGCTCAAGGCCTCTAAACGCGCAGCCCGGGGTCGCCGTTAAACAGTTCCCATCCACAAAGAAGATCTTTTGAGACGGGAATTTATTCTCCAGGATAATTATGAGTAAGATATCCGAATATCTCGAAAAACAAAGGGACAGGGTTATCAGGCTGCAGGAGAAACTTGTGGCCCTGCCTGCCCTCGGCCCTGACAACCAGGGATGTGGGGAGAAGCAAAAAGCTGATTTCCTTGTTTCCTATCTTGGGGATTGCGGTTTTGAAGAAATCATCGAGGTCAATTCTCCTGATTCCCGTATTGAAGATGGTTACCGGCCTAATATAATCGCCCGGATTCCAGGAAAGGATACTTCCAGGACTCTTTGGATTATTTCCCATATGGATATTGTGCCTGCCGGTGATTTGAGCCTCTGGCACAGTGATCCCTTCAAAGTCAGGGTGGAAGACGATCTTATTTATGGAAGAGGAGTTGAGGACAACCAGCAGGGTATTGTGTCTTCAATTCTGTGCGCCAGGGCTTTTCTGGAAACCGGTACCAAACCGGATATCAATCTGGGCATAATCCTGGTTTCCGATGAAGAAACCGGCAACAAGCATGGTTTGCCTTTTGTGCTTGATCAGCAGAAAAATCTTCTGGGTATGGATGACCTTTATCTGGTTCCTGATTTTGGAACCCCTGACGCCAAGCTGGTGGAAGTAGCTGAAAAAAGCATGCTCTGGATAAAAGTATCTGTAATTGGCAAACAATGTCATGCCTCGCGTCCGGACAAAGGAATCAATACCCTGGTGGCCTCTTCCGACTTTATCGTCAGAACCAAAGAGCTGTGTGATCATTTTCCGGATCAAAGTGAGTTATTCAGCCCTCCTGAATCCACTTTCTGTCCGACTAAAAAGGAAGCTAATGTTCCCAACATCAATACTATTCCTGGTATGGATGTATTTTATATTGATTGCCGGGTGCTGCCCAATTACAAGCTCGACAAGGTCTTGGAAAAAGTAAAACACATTGGTTCGGAAATCGAGTCAGAGTACAAGGTTGAAATTAACTGTGAAACAGTGCTCAGGGAACAGTCTGCTCCTTTTACTGATCCTTCCAGTGAAATAGTTGTCAGACTGACTGAGGCTATAAAGAAGATTTACACGGTTGAGGCTGTTCCTCAGGGAATAGGAGGAGGAACTGTTGCCTCTTTTCTCCGGCACAGAGGATATAGCGCAGTAGTATGGGCCACTTTGAACGGCAGCGCGCATCAGCCCAATGAATATTCCAGCATCCCTAACACCATAAATGACGCCAGAGTGATGGCATATCTTGCCAGTCCCTGGTAATATGCCTTAATGTTTAAACCTCCACCTCCTCAAGTTTTTGATCTTATAGTTGCAGGTGCCGGACATGCAGGCTGCGAAGCTTCGCATACGGCCGCTTCTGTGGGGCTCAAAACCCTCCTTTTGACCATTAATATAGACCGCATAGGGCACCTCTCCTGTAATCCAGCCATTGGCGGTCTGGCCAAAGGCCATATGGTCAGGGAAATCGATGCCCTGGGAGGAGTCATGGGTGTCTGGGCTGATATGGCTGGTATCCAGTTCAGAAGACTCAATACCAGAAAAGGACCCGCGGTCCGTTCCACCCGGGCTCAGATTGATCGCCGCAAATATATGGAAGTTGTCCAGCAGACTCTGTTCACATTGGACAATCTTTATATCAGAGAAGCCTCAGTAGAGGAAATTATTACTGAAGATTCAAAAGTACGCGGGATCAGGACCAGGATCGGGGAAGAAATTCAGTGCAGAAATCTTATTTTGACCACCGGCACTTTTATGAGGGGGCTCATTCATATCGGTCTGGATAATTATCAGGGAGGTAGACTGGGTGACCCTGCCTGTGCAGGTCTTTCAGAATCTCTGTTAAAACTGGGGATCGAGCTGGGACGTTTAAAAACCGGCACTGTTCCCAGACTTCTTAAGAACAGCATAGATTTTTCTGTCATGGAGCCTCAGTACGGGGATGAGCCGCCTCCCAGATTCAGTTTCAGAGAAAAACCCGATCTTCTGCCTCAGCTGCCCTGCCATATAACCTATACCAATCAGCAAACTCATCAGGCCATTGCCAGAGGCTTTGACCGTTCCCCTCTTTTTCAGGGAGTTATCAAGGGTACCGGAGCCAGATATTGTCCTTCCATTGAAGACAAGGTGGCCAGGTTTCCGGATAAAGACAGACATCAATTGTTTATAGAACCAGAAGGTCTGGACAGCTTTGAGGTTTACCCCAACGGTATTCCCACCAGTCTCCCCCTGGATATTCAGAAAGAAATGCTCAGAACAATACCAGGCCTGGAGCAGGCGGTAATCGTAAGACCTGGATACGCTATTGAATACGACTATGTATTTCCCACTCAGCTTAAGCCCACTCTGGAACTTAAAACTGTGTCCGGACTGTATTGCGCGGGACAGATAAACGGAACCTCAGGTTATGAGGAAGCGGCCGCCCAGGGGCTCTGGGCCGCTCTCAACGTATGTTCCAGGCATATGGGGCAGGAAGATTTTGTGCTCAAGCGCAGCGAGGCTTATATTGGAGTACTGGTTGATGATCTGGTTACCAAAGGTACCATGGAGCCTTACCGCATGTTTACTTCCAGAGCGGAATACCGTCTGTTGTTAAGGGAAGACAACGCGGACCAGAGACTTACTCCAGCTGGTAGAAGAACGGGTCTGGTCCGGGACACTCAGTGGAATAGCTTTGAGGATAAGAATAATAAAATAACCAGGGTCAGAAACAGCCTGAATTCGACATTAGTGCGCCCAGACGCACCGACCAGGGATATACTGCAGAGTATTAATGCCTGTGTGCCAAAAAAAGCTGTCACTCTTGCTGATCTCTTGAGGCAGCCACAGCTTGAGATTAAGGATCTTGTTCCACTCTGGTCTGAGCTTGCTGATTTTGATGATGACCTGTTGTCACAGGTTCAGATTGAAGTTAAATTTGAAGGTTATCTTAAAAGGCAGGAGGAACTGGTTAGAAGGTCTGAGTATTACGAAAACTATGAATTGCCCGGGGATATCAATTACCAGGCTGTTCCGGGGCTGTCTTCAGAAGTAGTGGAAAAACTGTCCAGGATCAGGCCCGTGACCCTGGGGCAGGCAGGCAGGATTTCCGGAGTTACCCCGGCTGCTCTGTCCAGTCTTGAGGTGTTTGTTAAAGCCTTCAAAAAAAAGTCCGACAGAGTTAAATAGTCGAGCAGGCAATTTTCCTGTTGTCAAAACCTGGTTGTTCTGTAACGGCTTTTCGTGTATTCTCAGTCCTGACTCTTGTCTTGCGGCAAAGTTTAAAATAACATAATTCTTTATTATGTTTTGTCCCCGGCCTCAAGATTCGGCAATGACAATGGTGAATAATTGCCTTATCAGGGTGTTGAAAATCTCCCAATTGCTGCGTCGCTACAAAAAGTTCAAATTCTTA
>JBKHCI010000131.1:0-4507 GCA_046541915.1 Desulfonatronovibrio sp.
GAGTTTTTGCGGCCCTTTTGACAAATTCCGAAACCTGTGTTCACGGATTCAGGAAATACAGCTTATGCTGACTTAAAAGTGAATATGCAAAGGTGAGTAGTGACTGGTCAATTTTCTTTTTTGGACACCCAGTCTCCATCATCATTTTTGCGGTATGACTTTTTCACCGCGGACCAGGCAATGCGGTTTGCGGTTTCTTCCCGGTCTGCCCCGCCTTTTCTTTTTTCAGGTGAGTCATATTGTTCCCAGGCTGAATTGAAAGCCTTGCGGAAGATGGTCTGGGCCTTCTGAGGGAGGTTGTCTCTGACTTGATCCGGCAATTCACTGTTTTGGTCATAAGGCATTATATTTCCCCTCCACTCTTGGCAATGACTGATGCTATTTTGTTTTAATCGGGAAACGGTTTTTTACTGAATTGTCTTCAGAATCCTCAAACAAAAGGCGGCCCCTTTTGGAACCGCCTTTCAAATCAGCAAACTTAGAGCAGTCCATTTTCCTGCAGCCAGTCTCTGGCCGCGGCAGTCACATCTTTGTGCTCAACATCTACTTCAGCATTAAGGGCCTGCATGGCCTGGGTATCAAGTTTTTCCGCCAGTGGTTCCAGGATATCCCTGATTTCAGGATATTTTTCCAGGACTTCTTCCCTGATCACCGGAGCTGGATTGTAAACCGGAAAAAAGTTCTTATCGTCTTCCAGGTTGACAAGGTCAAACGCGGCAATCCGCCCGTCAGTGGAATATCCCATGGCTGAAGTTACCTGATCCTTTCTAAGAGCCATATAGGTCAGCCCCATGTCCATTCTCTTTACTGCCTGCACAGGCATACGAAAGTTATATAACTTCATGAGTTCCTTGAAACCATCCGGTCTTTCCCAGAATTCAGCCTCCAGGGCAAAGGTGATCTCATCAGGATTTTCTTCCACAAATTCTCCAAACTCTGAAATAGTTTCTATTCCGAGTCTTTCTGAATCTTCCCGGCGCATCATCAGGGTATAGGTATTGTTAAACTCTATCGACTCCAGCCAGATCAGACCTTTTTGGGCATCTTTTTCCTTTACCCATTCATAAACTTTCTGCGGATCAGTCATTATCTCAGAGTCTTCCTCATTATAAAATACCGTATAGGCGGTTCCGGTATATTCATAATACATGTCTATCTGGCCGGTTTCCAGAGACTGACGCGCTATGGACGTTCCCACTCCGGTGCGCAGTTCGACTTCAAATCCTTCTTCCTCCAGAAGCAGCTTGGCCAGTTCGGGCAGAAGATACTGCTCAGTAAAATTTTTACCTCCAATGGTGATTTCCTTGTCCTGGGCCAGAGTACTGCCCGCGTAAAAAAGAAAAAGAACAAACACGATAACAGCCCCTGCAAACAGATAAGATTTTTTAACCATGATAAACTCCTTCATGTTTTAGGTTAAGTTGAGGGTTATATTTGAAAAATTTCCAAAATCATTCAGCCAGCCTGATACCCTTGGGGATAATGACTATACCCAGGAGCTCAACCAGATAATCACCAGCCAGGGCCAGAAGAACCACAGGCAATGCGCCTGCCAGAAGCTTGTCCGTCTGCATCAGATTGATTCCGGTAAAAATAAGATCGCCAAGCCCTCCCGCTCCAATGAGATAACCCAGGGCAGCGGTTCCAATATTGATTACCAGGGCTACCCTGACACCAATAAGAATCACATCCAGGGCGTTGGGCAATTCAACTTCAGCCAGAATTCTGCCCGACGACATGCCAATGCCCTTGGCCGCGTCAATAATCGACGGCGACACCGAAAGTATTCCAGCCAGAGTATTCCGGGCTATGGGCAAGGTGGAATATATAAACAAAGCAAATATGGCAGGCCTTGACCCTATGCCCAGAAAACTCATAACCAGGGCCAGTACTGCCAGGGAAGGAATGGTCTGTCCCAGGCCGACTATGTACATGACCACGCCTGAATACTTTCTGAATTTTTTTCTGGACATCACAATCCCCACAGCCAGTCCTGTTGCAATGGCCAGAGACATACTTACAAAAACCAGATAAAGGTGCTGGTGTATCAGCAAAAATACATACTCCCGCTCCCAGGGATCTGAATAATATTCTACCAGACCGACCCTCTCCGCGCTGATGCCCATAATAAAAATAAGGGCCAGCAGTAAAAACCGGTAACCTTTGGTAATAGTTGTGTTCATCTGCCAATCCTTTACAGTTTCAGCCCTTTGGGGGTAACAGCTTTTTCCAGGAAACTCATGCCCAGATCCACGACAATGGCCAGCAAAGATACGGCTAAAGCCCCGGTAAGAATCATGGATTCATGGGAACGGGCAATACCCTGCTGGATAAATACTCCCAGTCCGCCTGCCCCGATATAGGCGGCAATAGCCGCGATACCAATATTCATGACAGCAGCTGTTTTGAGCCCTGCCAGAATTACCGGGACAGCCAGAGGTATTTCAACTTCGCGCAACAGTTCCCATTTGGACATACCCATGCCCCGCCCGGCATCAACAATAGCCGGATCAACATTTTTAATGGCGATATAAGTATTTCGGATAATGGGAAGCATGGAATACAGAACCAGGGCAATAACAGCCGGAACTTTACCCAGACCTTGACCTACTATGGCCAGGACAGGAAGCATCAGCCCGAACAGGGCAATGGATGGAACCGTCATGATAACATTAGCCCCTCCGATAACTTTCTGGGCCATATTTTTGCTTCTGGTAATGGCAATGCCGATGGGTATGCCGGTTCCCATGGCGATTGCCAAAGATATCCCTACCAGCCAGACATGCTCCCAGGTCAGAAAAAGGGTCAGAGAAAGATTATCCTGAATAAAGACAATAATATTCATCTCCGCGCTCCGCTTAAGTTAGTCTTCCTGATCTTCATAATAAAGTTCAAGAATTGATTTCTGAATATTCTTATAGCTGATGCTCCCGGCAAAATCGCCGTTGTCATCAATCACCGGGAAGTCAATCATATCGTGCATGAGCATTGCTGACAGAGCGTCTCGAAGCGGTTCCCTGGTGCCCAGTTCCTCTGGAAATCTTTCAGTCAGGTCTTCCACTTTTCCCTGTTCATATTTTAACAGCTTGGGCACAACATAGCCTATGGGCTTGTTTTCCTTGAGTACAAAGGCTAATTTTATTTTCTTTTCATTCATCATTTCCAGAGCCCGGCCGGCATCTTCGCCAGCCTGAATCAGATTTTTGGGCCTGGTATTCATGGCATCTCTTATTCTCAGCAGTCCCAGGACCTTGAGAGCCCGGTCAGCACCCACAAAATCAGATACGAATTTATTGGCCGGGCGCATGAGTATGGACTCCGGAGTATCATACTGAACAAGTTTTCCTTCTTTAAAAATAGCGATTTTATCAGCCATTTTTATAGCCTCGTGAATATCATGAGAGACAAAGGCTATGGTTTTACGCAGTTTGCCCTGCAATTTCAAAAATTCGTCCTGAATCTGGTTTCTGTTAATGGGATCAATGGCTCCGAAAGGTTCATCCATGAGCAGGATATCCGGGTTGGCAGCCAGGCCTCTGGCCACACCTATTCTTTGCTGCTGCCCTCCGGAAAGCTCCACTGGATAGCGATCCCGGTAAATTTCAGGATCCAGCTTGACCAGGCTCAAAAGCTCATCCACTCGATCCCTGATCTGTTTTTTATTCCAGCCAAGCATCCTGGGAACGATAGCAATATTCCCGGCAATGGTTTTATTGGGAAAAAGACCGATCTGTTGAATAACATATCCCATGGTCAGCCTGAGTTTCTGGGGATTCATATCCCTGATATCACGCCCTGTAACACTGATGGTCCCTCTGGTAATGCTTTCCAGACGGTTGGTCATGCGCAGCAGAGTGGTTTTGCCGCACCCTGACGGTCCAAGAAAAACCGCAGTCTCACCCTTTTCTATGGTGAAGGTGACATTGTCCGTGGCTGTGACCGCATTTTTGCCTATTCCAAAGACCTTGGTCACGGAATCGTATTCAATCATAGTTTTAACTCCCGCATATTGAATTTTTTTCTGGAGACTGGCAAACATTTAACAGGCAGGTTTTGACTGATAATCTATTTTATTAGATATATAAAATTTTATTAACTGTCAAACAACCTGTTTCAGAGTATAAATTGCGTTGATATCCAAGTAATGGTATTGACTTCATAAAATTTCCAAATAATTTTTTTGTTCATAAAATAATTTTTATGAACAATTATTTTTCTAACTGGTATACATAAGAAAACAGCACATATATACAGGATTTCCCCTATATATTTTTATCAGAAAGGAATTAATTTTATAATATTATGCTAACATATTGGTTACCATGGAAATTTCTTGTTAAGCGGGCGGCTAAGGTATACGGAATAATTGATCCCCTGAGTTTTATGGCCCGGTTCAGGCAATTTGCCCAGCCCTCAGAGGTTCAGGAACCCATTGAACTGCTTCGGGCCGGAATCATCTTTCACGCCCGGGGGCTCATAAACAAGGCTATCCAGCACAACCTTGACT